>JALOSH010000035.1 GCA_025458545.1 Hydrogenophaga sp. | reverse complement strand
TCGGCATGCTGCGGCATGGACTGGAAATCGGCGGTCACGTTCAGCACTTCGTGCATCACAAACTGCATGTCGCGCAGGGGCGGGTTGTAGACGGGCATGGGAACTCCAGTGGGGTTTGTGAAATGGAAACAGGCTCAGGCGCGGCTGATCGCGCTCTTGCGCACGCTGGGCGAGCGGATCGGGGTGACGGTGTCGGAAGGGGTCAGGCTGAATCGCCCGACGATGCCCTCGAACGCAGCGAGCGAGCGCCGGACCGAATCCGGACTGCGCAGAAAGCGCGCTTCGTAGTGCAGGGCCAAGATCAGGGCATGGATTTCGAAGCCCATTTGTGTGGCGTCGGTGTCGGCACGTAGATGGCCTTCTTCGACCGCGATTTCGATCGCGCGGCGCATGGCGGTGAGCCAGGTGTTGACCGAGCTCGCCAGCGCGTCGCGCACCGGGCCAGGCCGGTCGTCAAACTCGACCGCGCCGCTGATGTAGATGCAGCCCGAGTCGATCTCGACCGAGGTGCGCTTCATCCAGTTGTCGAACAGCGCACGCAAGCGGGGCAGGCCGCGCGGCGCACCGATGGCGGGGTAGAACACTTCTTCTTCGAAGCGGGTGTGGTACTCGCGGACCACCGAAATCTGCAACTCTTCGCGCGAGCCGAAATGGGCGAACACGCCCGACTTGCTCATCTGCATGACCTCGGCCAGTGCGCCGATGGACAGGCCCTCCAAGCCGATCTGGGTGGCCAGGCCGAGCGCCGCGTCCACGATCGCGGCTTTGGTCTGCTGACCTTTCTGCAGCGGGCGCGATGCCGTGGCGCTCACACGCTCGCGTTTGATGGTGCTGGTGAGGCTCATGGGTGGAATCCGGGGAAGGGAAAAAACACGGCCGCTCGATGAATCGAACGGTCGTGCTATTTTTACCGCAAAACCCGAAGCCCGAACAAGCCCGCCCCGTTTTCAGGGGAAATTGTTTAGTGAAAGCGCCCTAAACCGCACACCCGGCGCACACCAATCAGAGGTGGTCGACCGGCAACAGCAGCGACAGGCTGTGTTCCAGGCTTTCGCTGGGCAGGCGTTTGAACCCGCTGCGGGCAAAGCGCTGCAGACGTCCGACACAGAAAGCGGTGATCACCGAAGCGTCGGCCTGCGCGTCCACCGTGGGTGTGGCCGTGCCCACGAGCACCGCGGCCTCGCGCAGGTTGTGCCGCAGGGCCGATTCGATCTTGTCGAAAAACAGGTTCATGCGCTGCTGCAGGCGCTCGTTTTCAAAAACCAGCGCATCGCCGACCATGACGCGCGTCATGCCCGGATTTCTTTCGCCAAACTGCAGCAGCAGCGTGACCAGCTTGCGGGAGCGAGCGGCCGCGTCGGGCTCGCGTTCGCCGAGCTGGTTGACCAGTCCAAAAATGGTCTGCTCGATGAACTCGATCAGGCCTTCGAACATCTGCGCCTTGCTGGCGAAATGGCGGTAGAGGGCGGCCTCGCTCACGTCCAGCCGGGCGGCCAGCGCGGCGGTGGTGATGCGCTCGGCGCCGGGTTGCTCCAGCATGGTGGCCAGCGCCTGCAGGATCTGCACCCGCCGCTCGCCGGGTTTGGGCCTCTTGCGTCCGCCGCCCTCGGTCGTGCCTGCGGTTTCGGCAACGGCATCGGTGGACAGGTCGGCCGCGGGCAGGGGTTCGGGTGCGCTGGAGGTCATGGGCGTCGGTCCGTTGTGGGTCGGCTGGTGGGCCATGAACAGGGCCCGGTGCTTGTCATCCTGAGCTTCATTTTGGCACAGCGTTGTGGGCGCCCACTGACGCGGCATCACGCCTGTGGCATGGCGCCGCCCAGCGGAGCAAACACCAGGCGCACGCGCAGACCGCGCCCCAGAGCGCCCGCCGCCAGCTGCAACTGGGTGTGGTGGGCGCGCGCGATCTCGTCGGCAATCGCCAGCCCCAGGCCGTTGCCCTCTCCCTGAGAGCCCGCCAGCCGGTAGAAGCGGTGCAACACCCGCGCGTGCTCCGCCTCGGGGATGCCGGGTCCATCGTCTTCCACCTCGATCCACGAAGCCGTGCCGCCAGCCTCGTTCAATTGCCCGCACCGCAAGGTGATGCGCCCGCCCTGGGGGGTGTATTTCACCGCGTTGTCCACCAGGTTGATCAGCAGTTCGCGCAGCAGCCAGGCATGGCCGCGGGTCTGCGCGGGCGCGCTTTCCAAACCCAGGTCCATGTGTTTTTCAGCCGCTGGGTCGAGGTAGAGGGCCAGGATGTTTTCACACAGCTCCTGCAAGTCCACCTGCTGCAGGGGCTGGGCGTCGGCGCTCACCGAGTCAGCGCGAGACAGGGCCAGCAGCTGGTTCGCCAACTGCGATGTGCGGCGGGTCGCATCGCGCAAACGCTGCACCTGGTCCACCCGCAGGCTCAGCAGGTCGCCCGTGCCCATGCTGCGCGCCGCCTGCGCCCAGGCCTCCACCTGCGCCTGCAGGCCAGCCAATGGCGTGCGCAACTGGTGGGCGGCATCGGCCACAAAACGGCGCTGCGCCTCGGTCTGCACGTTCACCAGCTCGAACAGCCGGTTGAGCGAACTCACCAGCGGCTGCACTTCGGCCGGCGCGCTGTCGGCATCGATCGGGCTCAGGTCGCGCGGCGAACGGCGCTCCACTGCCTGCTTGAGGTCGATCAGCGGGCGCAGCGCACGGCTCACCGCCCAGGTCACGGCCAGCACCGCCACCAGGAACAGCAGCAGATTGGGCAACAGCACCCGCAGCAAGACGGTTTCCAGCCAGTTCTGCCGCGCATCGGAACCATCGGCCAGCATGACGATGAGCTCGCCCGCCGTGGTGTTGCTGCGCTGCGCCACCACCCGGTAGGTGATGCCACCTTCCACCACGCTCAGAAATTCGGCCCCATCGGTCGTCGGCAACACCGTGGGCAACCAGGCGTCGCCCAGCATGAGGCGACCGCTGGCGTCCAGGATGCCGTAGGCCGCGACACCTTCACGCTCCTTCAGAAACTCTTCCACCGGCGGCGCCAGCAACAGCGCAAGCCCAGGCGCGGAACCAGGCACCACGTCGGTACCTGCCACCAAAGCCGTTCCGGACGGCCCGCGTTCTTCGCGGGTGACCACCACCGAATCGGCCAGCAGGGGCACCAGCCGCTGCAACTGCTGGTCTTGCTGCAGCGCGGCCGTGCCAGCGCTGTGGTAGTGGAAGAACACACTGACCAAGCCGATCAGGCCCAGCGGCAGCATCAGCAACACCAGGAGCCGCCGCTGCAGGCCCCAGATCATGCCTTCTGCAGGAGCCGCTTCAGGCGTCGGGCGCATGGTCGGTCGGCGTGCTCAGTTCGAGCCGGTAGCCGAACCCGCGGATGGAGCGCAGCGAGACGCCAGCAGGATCGAGCTTGGCCCGCAAGCGCGACACGTATACCTCGATCGCATTGGGGGTGATCTCTTTGTCCCAGCCGGTCAGGGCCTGCAGCAGCTTGTCTTTGGCGGCTGGTTTGGGTGCCTGCATCAGCAGGTATTCGAGCACCGTCCACTCGCGCGGTCCAAGCTCCATGGGCTTACCCGCCAGCGTCACCCGGCGCAAGGCGGTGTCCATCTCCAGCGGACCAAAGCACAACACCGCCGAGGTGGCGGCCTGCGAACGGCGCAGAAGCGCGCGCAGCCGTGCCAACAGCTCCGGGAGCTCAAACGGCTTGAGCATGTAGTCGTCGGCGCCGATGTCCAGACCCTGCACACGGTCGTGCAGCGCGTCGCGGGCGGTCAGGATCAACACCGGCATCGTCAGCCCTCGCGTGCGCAGGCGCCGGGTCAGCTCCAGGCCACCCACACCCGGCAGGCCGATGTCGACGATGGCGAGGTCGAAGCTGTCTTTCTCCACCGCCTGCTCGGCCCGCTCGGCACTGCCCACCCAGTCCACCGTGTAACCGGCGTTGCACAGCCCCAGCTTGATGCCGCTGGCGACCATCACGTCGTCCTCGACCAACAAGAGTCTCATCGCCCCCCCCTGCCGCGCTCCGCGCGTTCCCCCCGAGGGGGACGCACCCTGGGACCGGCGAAGCCGGATCCTCGGGCGCCCTGGAACAGACGCGTCGCCCCGCACAGGAGCGTGTGAGCGGCCATGTCAGTGGCTTTTGATCATGGTGCCGAAGGGCTGGTCACCCAGCACTTCCAGCAGCAGCGCATGCGGCACACGGCCGTCGATGATGTGGACCGCGTTCACGCCGCTCTTGGCGGCATCCAGCGCGCCGGCGATCTTGGGGATCATGCCGCCGCTGATGGTGCCGTCTTCGCACAGCTCGTCGATGCGGCGCGGCGTCAGCTCGGTCATCAGCTGGCCGTCTTTGTCCAGCACGCCGCGGATGTTGGTGAGCATGAGCAGCTTCTCGGCCTGCAGCACGGTGGCGAGTTTGGCGGCCACCACGTCGGCGTTGATGTTGTAGCTCTCGTTCTGCTCACCAAAACCGATGGGGCGTCGCCGACCTGGCCGACGTCGTGTTCCTGTTCAGGGTTGTGCTGATCGGCCAGGCGCAGCTTCTGGGCGCGGATCATGGCGCCGTCGCGGCCGGTCAGTCCCACGGCCTTGCCACCGGCGGCGTTGATCAGGCCCACGATGTCCTGCTGCACCTCGCCGCCCAGCACCCACTCGACCACCTCCATGGTCTCGGCGTCGGTCACACGCATGCCCTGGATGAACTCGCCCTTCTTGCCCAGGCGCTGCAGCAGGGTTTCGATCTGCGGGCCACCGCCGTGCACGACAACCGGGTTGATGCCAACCAGCTTCAAAAGCACCACGTCTTCGGCGAAGTCTTGTTGCAGGGCCGGGTCGGTCATGGCGTTGCCGCCGTATTTGATGACCATGGTTTTGCCGTGGTACTTGCGGATGTAGGGCAAGGCCTGGGCCAGGATTTCGGCTTTTTCGCGGGGGGCGATGGCGGAGAGGTCGACGGGGGTGTGGGTCATGTCTTGCGCTTCCTTGCTGGGCTGGCTGGTGATGTGGGGGAATTTTAGGCTTGGCCCTGGGTGGTCTCCGGCGGCTTGGCTTGGCCGGGTCTCGGCCCGGCGGCCGATCTACTTTTCTTTGCTTCGCCAAAGAAAAGTAGCCAAAAGAAAGGCGAGCCGGATGCGCTGTCCCTCCGCTTCGCTGCGGGCACACTCCGTTGCTCGGTCCGTGCGGGGTCTGCGCAAACTTGTCCGCTGCGCGGCCTTCGGACATGCGCAGCCCTGATCCGCCCGGCCCTGCGCTACTCGCCAGCGCATGACGGCGCAAGCCTGGAACGGACTTCCCCTCAGGCGGCCATGGGTGCGAGAAGGGCAGTCCGCATCCGCTCCCGCCTGTGCCGTCCGAGCGGGCTGAGCAGCGCAGGGGCGCCCGGACAAGGGGCGCGCATGTTTGAGCGAAGCGAGTTTGCGCGCACCCCGGGCGAACCGAGCAGCGCAAGGAACCGCTCAGCGGCCCGGTCGTCGGCTCGCCTTTCTTTTGCTTACTTTTCTTTGGCGAAGCAAAGAAAAGTGAGTCGGCCGCCGGGCCGAGACCCGGCTCGCCACGACAGCCCGAACTCAAGACAACGAAGTCAGAAGTGAATCCCCCGCATCATCTGCTGCATCGCCACCGCCTCCGGCGACAACGAAGACTTGGCCCCCTTCTCCCCCTTCGCCGCCGACGAATCCGGGAACATGCGGAAGCTGGTGTTCATCACGATCTGCGCAATCCGCGGCACGAACGCGTGCAGTACCTGCCCCGTCACCCCCAAGCGCGTGGCGATGCGCACCGGCTTGAAGATGCAGGCCTGCGCGATCATGTCGGCCGCCTCTTCCGGCGCCAGCGTTGGCACGTTCTTGTAGATCTGCGTCGGCGCGATCATGGGCGTGCGCACCAGCGGCATGTTGATGGTGGTGAAGCTGATGCCCTGGTCGGCAAATTCGCTGGAGGCGCAGCGCGTCCAGGCGTCCAGCGCGGCCTTGCTGGCCACGTAGGCACTGAAGCGCGGCGCGTTGGTCAGCACACCGATGGAGCTGATGTTGACGATGTGGCCCTTGCGCTTCGCCACCATGCCGGGCAGCAGGCCCATGGTCACGCGCAGGCAGCCAAAGTAGTTCAACTGCATGGTGCGCTCGAAATCGTGGAAGCGGTCGTAACTGCCCTCGATGGCACGGCGGATCGAACGGCCCGCGTTGTTGATCAGGAAGTCCACGCCGCCATGGTTGGCGACCAGCAGCTGGATGAAACGGTCGCAGTCGGCCATGTCGGCGATGTCGGCGGCGTAGGCGATGAACTGGTAGCCCTTGGCCTTGGCCTCTTTGCACGCTTCGTCGAGCTTGTCCTGGTCGCGACCACAGATGATCGTCACCGCGCCGGCCTCGGCGAACTTGTGCGCCGCCGCCAGGCCGATGCCCGAGCTGCCGCCGGTGACCAGCACCACCTTTCCCGCGACCGTGCCCTTCAAGCTGCGGTCGATGTGCAGATCGGGATCGAGGTGGCGCTCCCAGTAATCCCACAGCCGCCAGGCGTAGTCCTTGAGGTTGGGACACTCGATGCCGCTGCCCTTGAGCGCAGCCTGCGTCTCGCGGCAGTCGAACCGCGTCGGGTAGTTGACGAAGTTCATCATGTCCTCGGGCAGCCCGAGGTCCTGCATCACAGCCTTGTACACGCGACGCACCGGCGCCAGCGCCATCAGGCCTTTTTTGACGCTCTTGGGAATGAAACCCATCAGTGCCGCGTTGATGAACAGGTTCATCTTCGGTGCGTGCGCGGCCTTGCTCAGAATGTCGAGCACGTCACCAACGCGGTAACCCATCGGGTCCACCAGATGGAAGCATTCGCCACCAGTGCGTTTGCCGTGGCTGATGTGGTCCAGCGCGTTCACCACGAAGTCCACCGGCACGATGTTGATACGCCCGCCCTCCAGGCCCACGCTGGGCATCCAGGGCGGCAGGATCTGCCGCATGCGCTGGATCAGCTTGAAAAAGTAGTACGGTCCGTCGATCTTGTCCATTTCGCCGGTGCGGCTGTCGCCCACCACCAGCGCGGGCCGGTACACGCTCCACGGCAGCTTGCATTCGGTGCGCACGATCTTCTCGCTCTCGTGCTTGGTCATGAAATACGGGTGGTCGATGTTCTCCGCCTCGTCGAACATGTCTTCGCGGAACACGCCTTCGTACAGACCCGCTGCCGCGATGGACGACACATGGTGGAAATGGCCGGCGCCGATGGCCTTGGCGAACTCCACCGTGTTGCGCGTGCCTTCGATGTTGACCGCGATCTGGCTCTCTTCGTCGGCCTCCAGGTCGTACACCGCAGCCAGGTGGTAGAAGTGATCGATCTGGCCTTTGAGGTCTTTTGTGGCCTCGGCGCTCACACCCAGTTTCTTGGCCTTCAAGTCGCCAAACACCGGCACGGCGCGCGCCGCGCTCACCCCCCAGTGTTCGCGCAGCCCGGCCACTTTGTTCTCGCTTTCACGACGGATCAGGAAATGAACCACAGCGCCTTTGCGCTCCAGCAGCTTCTTGACCAGCCGCTTGCCGATGAAGCCGGTGGCACCGGTGACGAAGTAATGCATGAAAGACTCCCAACAGGATGGACATCAAAACCAGCATTCTTGTCCAACTGCCCCCAGCCTCCATCCCTCGTAAACCCGCGCGGCAGCGGGCAGCCCCCCCCGGTTTAGTCGACAGCCCCTACACAGGCAAGCAGCGACGGCATACATTGCCCTCAACGCCCGCCTCTGCGGCGCAGTCCAACCCCTCATCACGGAGTCACCATGGTCAAGAAAATCCAGAAATCCGCCGCCCCGTCCGCCAGCACGGGCTCGCAACTGTCGGGCGCTATCAAGGACTCCGCCCAGCAGATCTGGCTCGCCGGTCTGGGCGCCTTTTCTAAGGCACAGGCCGAAGGCGGCAAGGCCTTCGAGACCTTGGTCAAGGAAGGTTTGTCGATCCAGCGCAAAACCCAGGCCGTGGCCGAAGAGCGCATCTCTGAAGCCAGCAACCGGGTCAGCGGCATGGCCAACGAGATTTCCTCCAAGGCCGTGGGTCAGTGGGACAAGCTGGAAAATATCTTTGAAGACCGCGTGGCCAAGGCACTGAACAAGCTGGGTGTTCCCTCGGCACGCGACATCGAAACGCTGATGGAGCGCATCGATGCGCTGACCCAGCAGGTGCACCGCTTGCACCCCCAGGCCGCCGCAGCCCCGCGGAAGGCCGCTGTCAAAGCGCCTGCACGCAAGGCAGCCCCGGCCAAAGCGGCTGCACGCAAGACCGCAGGCCGCGCCCGCAAAGCGGCCTGAGGCAGGGGTGGTGAGCCACCGCTGACCATCCGACACGGGGCGTCTGACGCCCCTTTTTTTCGTCTTGCTGGTGTGCTGCGATGCAGCAAGTCAGGTCTGACCAGCGGTCTACACTGGAACCCATGAAGCCATCACGCAAAGCCCACGGCCTCACCCCCCGACCTCGCACGGCGCTGGCACTGGCCGGTGGTGGGCCGCTGGGCGCGATCTATGAGATCGGGGCGCTGTGTGCGCTGGACGATTGCCTGCCAGGCCTGGACTTCAACGCCTGCGACCACTACGTGGGCGTGTCGGCTGGCGGCTTCATTGCAGCGGGCCTCGCCAACGGCATCACACCACGCCAGCTCTGCGAAGCCTTCATCGAAGACCTGCCGACCGAAGACAACTTCGATCCGGCCTGGCTCATGAAGCCCGCCTGGGCCGAGTTCGGCGGTCGCCTGAAACGCCTGCCCGATCTGCTGGGCAGCGCGCTGTGGGCCTGGGGTGTGGAAGGCAAGTCCGCCACCAACGCGTTCGAGCGCCTGGGCGCGCTGCTGCCCACCGGTGTGCTCGACAACGAAGGCATTCACCGCCAGATCCAACACCTGTTCAGCCAGCCGGGCCGCAGCAACGACTTTCGCCAACTGCGCGCCCGCCTGACCCTGGTGGCCACCGAACTGGACACGGGCGACGCAGCACCTTTTGGCCGGCCCGGCTGGGACCATGTGCCCATCTCGCGCGCCATCCAGGCCAGCGCCGCGCTGCCCGGGCTGTTTCCTCCGGTGGACATCGACGGCAAACACTTTGTGGACGGGGCGCTCAAAAAAACTTTGCACGCCACCGTGGCGCTGGACGAAGGCGTGGACCTGCTGATCTGCCTGAACCCGCTGGTGCCCTTCCATGCCGACCCGACCGTGGGCGGCCAGCAGCGCATCCCGTCGCTGGTCGAGGGCGGCTTCCCGGCCGTGATGAGCCAGACCTTCCGATCCATGATCCACTCGCGGCTGGAACTCGGTTTCAAGCAGTACGAACGCGCCTACCCGCACACCGACGTCGTGCTGATCGAACCCGACCAGCGCGACGCCGAGCTCTTCTTCGCCAACACCTTCAGCTACCGCCAGCGGCGCCAGTTGGCCGAGCATGCCTACCAGCAGACGCGCCAGTTGTTGCGCGAACGCCAGACCGAACTGGCGCCGAAGCTGGCACGGCACGGCATCACCATCAGCCAGGCCGAACTCGAGAACGCCGAGCGTCACCTGCTGCGGTCACCGGCCAGCCCCAACCTGGCGGTGCGGCGTCTGCACGCCACGCTCGACCAGTTGCAAGAGCGGCTGGAGCCGTTGCACGAACGGATCTGATCCATGGCCAAAAAAGCCCCGCGCCGAACCGCTGAGCGCATCCTGGAGGTGACGCTGGAGCTGTTCAACCGCTTTGGCGAGCCCAACGTTTCCACCACCCTGATCTCAGCGGAACTCGGCATCAGCCCGGGCAACCTGTACTACCACTACCCGGCCAAAGACGAACTGATCAACGCGCTGTTCGAGCGCTACGACCGCTCGCTCGGTGAGCTGCTGGGCGCGGCCGATGGTGTGCGCAATGTGGAGGACGCCTGGTTCTTCCTGCACTCGCTGTTCGAGATCATCTGGGAACACCGTTTTCTCTACCGCGATCTGAACGACCTGCTGTCCAAGAACCGCCTGCTGGAAACGCGCTTCCAGACCGTGCTGAAGAACAAGACCCGGGCCATTCGGGCTTTGCTTTCAGGCATGAGCCGCAGCGGCGCGCTGGACATCGACACCCGCGAACTCGAACCCACCGCCAGCTGCATGGTGGTGGTGCTGACCTACTGGCTGAGCTTCGAGTACGTGCGCGACCCGCGCCATGCATTGGAGCCCGACCATGCGCAACAGGCCCTGCTGCGCGGTGCACAACATGTGCTCAACCTGCTGGCTCCCTATCTGGAAGCCGGTCAGCGCCAGCACCTGCTGCAACTCAGCGGCGTCTACCACCGTCCGGGCTGACATCCGCGCAGGCCTGCCATGACCAGACCATGGACCCCTTGTCCGCATGTCGGCACGCTGCATTTCGATCCCGCCAGCCTGGCTGAAAGATGGGCCCGTCTGCACCGGGGCGACACCGAGCCGCTGCCCGACAACGACGCACTCATGGCGGGCTGGGTGCTGTTCCACAACGGCGAGTTCCAGCGCGCAGCCGAGGCCGGCCAGCGGCTGGGCGGGCGTGGACTGACACTGGCCAACAAGGCGGCCTGCATCCACGCCAGCTATGTCGAGCCGAGCGAACCGCTGCGCCTTGAACGCCTGCAGGCAGCGGCCGCCCGGGCCCAGGCGCAGCAGATCAGCGACCCGGACAACCCCAACGCCTGGTATTGGCAGGGCTATGCCATTGGCCGATACAGCCAGGGCATCAGCGTGGCCAAAGCGTTGGCGCGCGGCCTGGGTAGCCAGGTGCGGCGCGCGCTGGAGCGCACGATCGCGCTCGCGCCCTCGCACGCCGACGCGCACCTGGCGCTGGCCAGCTTCCACGCCGAGGTGATCCACAAGGTGGGCGCGCTGATCGGCAGCATGACCTACGGCGCGAGCAAAGACGCGGGGCTGTCGCTTTACCAGCGCGCGATGGCCCTGAACCCGGACTCCGCCATCACGCTGGCCGAATACGCGCAGGGCCTGGTCATGCTCGAGGGCGACGCGTCCCTGGACCGTGCCACCGGGTTGCTGCAACAGGCGGCCCACTTCGAGCCCCTGGACGCGATGGAACACCTCTACGTGGATTCGGCGCGCATGGCGCTCCAGGGCTGAGACGAGCCAGCCCTCAACTGCTCAGGCCTTGAACCGCCTGGAACATCACCTGCCGCGCCTGCACCACGACCTGGGCGCGCCAGGCATCGGTGTCCACATAAAACGCATCGCGCATGCCCTGGCGGATCGAGGTTTGCAGCTCGGCTGGCGCCTGCGGGTGGCGGTGCAGCCAGTGATCGGCGCGCAGGGCCTGCAACACCGCCTGAAAAGGCATGGTGCCGAACTCCAGCGCGAGGCCGGTGTGTTCAGCATGCGGACATTCTTCGGCGATTGCATTCCACATCAGACCGGTGAGCAGGGCCGATGTGGAAGAGCCGTCGTAGATCGATGTCACCGGTGTGCCGCTGCTGCCCCACCAGTTGCGCGCCCGCTGGATCGCGACGGCATCGTCACGGCCGGCAAAGATGCGCTCGCCGAAGCCACAAGGCCCAAGCCCGGTGTGCAGGTCGACCCAGGCGATGCGCTGTGCACGACGACCGTGTGTGCGCAACACCTCGCGCAAGGTGCGGTGGCTCCAGGTGGGTGCCACACCGCCGAAGAACAGACCGTCGGCGAACTGGTACTGACCCTGAGAGACCCCCGCCTGAAAGCGCTCCAGACCGTGGACGGCGATCCAGCCCTGGATCGCCGCTTCGTTGTCGGGCGTGGGCGGCCATTGCGGGGGCAGCAGCATCGGCTCCAACCAGGCGTAGGCCGGGTTCTCGGGCAACGGCCGGCTGAAGTCCGGGAAGTTGCGGTTCAGGTCCACGTTTTCATGGGTGACCCGCCGCAGGTGCGAAAAACCGTGGGGATTGAGCGCGTGGATGTACAGCACCGCCACGCCAGATTCACGCGCGTGCGCGCGCCACTCGGCGTCGTGGGTGGCGAACACCTGCACGCCCGAACCACAGAAGCCTTCAGCCCCATGGCAGGCGCTGCTGACGATGAGCAGACGATCGGCATCGGCCGGGCCGTCCAGTGCCACGTCCATCGCCAGTGTCTCGCCCTCGAAGCCGGGCAGCGGGTGGTTGTGGCTGCGGATCGCCATACCGGCCGCGGCCGCCCCCTCCAGAAACATCACCCGGGCGCGGGCGTAGCTCGGTGCGAACGCAGCGTGCGGGCCGATCACGCAGCGGCCTCCACACGGCGGGGCTGGGCCAGCCACTGCTCGGCCAGCCTCACCCAGAAGGTGGCGCCCAGGGGAATCAGGTCGTCGTTGAAGTCGTAGTGGGGGTTGTGCAGCATGCAGGGGCCGACATCGTGTCCGCCACCTTCGTAGCCGCCGCGGTGCGCACCATCGCCATTGCCGATGAACAGGTAGCAGCCTGGCCGAGCCTGCAGCATGTAGGCAAAGTCCTCTGCACCCATGGTCGGCTCCTGGGGCTTCACGCCATCGGCCCCCACGATGTCGGCCAGCACCTGCCGGGCGAACGCGGTTTCGCCCGCATGGTTCACGGTCGGCGGGTAGTTGCGCTTGAACTGGAATTCGCAGCTCGCGCCAAAGGCGGCGCTGGTGTGCTCGGCGATCTCGCGCATGCGCTGCTCGATCAGGTCCAGCACCTCAAACGTGAAGGTGCGCACCGTGCCCTGGATCACACAACTGTCGGGCACCACGTTGGTGGCTTCGCCGGTGTGGATCATGGTCACGCTGATCACGCCGGCATCCACCGGCTTCTTGTTGCGCGTGATGATGGTCTGGAACGCCATCACCATCTGGCAAGCCACCGGCACCGGGTCGATGCCGTTGTGCGGCAGCGCAGCGTGTGCGCCCTTGCCACGGATCGTGATGTGGAACTCGTTGCTGGAGGCCATGACCGGACCGCTGCTGGCGGCAAAGCTGCCCACCGCCAAGCCGGGCCAGTTGTGCATGCCGTACACCGCTTCCATGGGAAAGCGGTCGAACAGGCCGTCCTTGATCATCTCGCGCGCACCGCCCCCGCCCTCTTCGGCCGGTTGGAAAATCAGGTAGACCGTGCCGTCGAAGTTCCGGTGTTTTGCCAGATGCTGGGCCGCCGCCAGCAGCATGGCGGTGTGACCATCGTGCCCACAGGCGTGCATTTTTCCGGCGTGCTGGCTGGTGTGGGCAAAGGTGTTGTGCTCCTGCATGGGCAGCGCGTCCATGTCGGCGCGCAGGCCGATGGCGCGCCCGCAGGCGCCACCGTCGCGCCCGTGAACGATGCCCACCACACCGGTGGTGCCCATGCCGCGGTGCACGGCAATGCCCCACTCGGTCAGCTTGTTCGCCACCACATCGGCGGTGCGCACCTCTTGGAAGCAGAGTTCGGGATGGGCGTGGATGTCGCGGCGCACCGCCGCGATGCTCGCCGCCTGGGTGAGGATGGAGTCGATGAGTTGCATGGAAGCCTCCGTGTGCCTGCGCCGCAGCGCTTGAGTTCGGAGGCCCATGTTACCGAAGGCCAATGCGGACCGGCGCTCCGAGCGCACAGCCCCGCTCTATTGAAGGGTTGTCAAGGTCAACGGCGCACCCGGCCGTCTTCGGTCAGCAAGGTCAGCTCCACAAACCGGGAGCCGGTGTTTTTCTGCGGCCCGAAATCGAGCGGAAAGCCGCCCAAGTTCATGTTTTTCATCCCGCCAACGGCGTCGATGAACAACTCCCGGGTGACACCGCGCCCAGCCAGTTTGAGGGCCTCGACAAACACCTTGGCCGCCACGAAGCCTTCGATGCCCGAGTAATTGGGCGCAAGACCTCGTTTGTCCTTGAGCGCCGCCAGGTATTCACCGGACAGTGGCGTGGCCGCCGAATACGGAAAGGGCATCACCTGGCTGACCGCAACCCCTTTGGCCATGGCACCCAGCTCATCCATGAGCGCTTGGGTGCCAACGAACGAGACGTTGTAGAAGTTCCCGCCAAACCCCTGCTGACGCGCCAGACGGATGAACGTGGCGCAGGCCTTGTAGGCGCCGATCTGCACGATGGCTTCAGGCTTGGCGGCCATGATGTCCTTCATCGCCAAGGCCACGTCGGTGCTGTTGCGCTCGACGGTGCCCAGCGCGGCGGGTTCCATGTTGAGCCCCTTCAAGGCACGCTGAACACCCTCCAGACCCGCCTTGCCATATCCATCGTTCTGGTAGAAGACGGCCACCTTTTTGATGCCCACCGAGGTGATCTGACGCACGATCGCAGCGGTTTCATCGAAATACGAGGCGCGCACATGAATGGCATAGCGATTGAAGGGTTCGCGCAACGACTGGGCACCTGTGAAAGGCGCAAAGAACGGCAGCTTGGCTTCGGTGGCCAAGGGCAGCGCGGCCTGACTCGTGGGAGTGCCCACAAAACCAAACAGGGCAAAAACACCGTCGGCGATGAACTGCTTCGTATTGGCCACGCAGCGCTCGGGCTCATAACCGTCGTCCAGGCGTTTGAGCTCGATGCGGCGCCCATTGACGCCTCCCGCGGCGTTGACCTGGTCCAGGTAGAGCTGTGCGCCCAGGTTGAACTGCAAACCCAGTTGCGCGGCCGGACCGGTGAACGGCGCCGACTGCCCCAGCACGATGGTCCCGGCGCCCGAAGCTGCCTGCGCCCAGAGAGAACTGGTCGCGCCCGACAGGGTCGAAGCGCACACACTTGCGCCCAGAGAGGAAAGAACCCGACGACGTTGCATCCAGTGGCTCCTGATATGCTTTTTAAGTTGTGGTCTCCACCTGTTCGGATCAGGAAGAGCCAGAGAAGACCAGCCTACTACAGGGCGCACATCTGCCAGTCCGATCTTCAACGCAATTCATGGCACATCACACCAACGAATTCACGGTCAGGGGCGCCTGCCCGCACGACTGCCCCGACACCTGCGCCCTGTTGACCACGGTGCGGGATGGTCGCGCGGTGCGCGTGGCGGGCAACCCGGCGCACCCGCACACCGACGGCGCGCTGTGCACCAAGGTCTCGCGCTACACCGAGCGGACCTACCACCCCGAGCGCATCCTGACGCCGCTGCGGCGCGTCGGCCCCAAAGGCAGCGGGCAATTCATTCCCATCGGTTGGGACGAGGCACTCGACGAGATCGCCACCCGGCTGAAGGCCATTGCGGCCCGCGACCCACAGGCCATCCTGCCGTACAGCTACGCCGGCACCATGGGCCTGGTGCAAGGCGAAGGCATGGCCGCGCGCTTTTTCCATCGCCTCGGCGCATCCCACCTGGACCGCACCATCTGCGCCGCCGCGGGTGGCGAGGCGCTGGTCCAGACCCTGGGCGGCAAGCTCGGCATGAAGGTGGAGTTTTTTGCCGAGGCCCAGCTGATCCTGATCTGGGGTAGCAACTCCATCGCCAGCAACCTGCACTTCTGGCGCCTGGCACAACAGGCCAAACGCAACGGTGCGCGCCTGGTCTGCATCGATCCGCGGCGCAGCGAAACGGCCGAGAAGTGCCACGAACACATCGCGCTGCGCCCCGGCACCGACGCCGCGCTGGCGCTGGCCCTGATGCACCAGCTGATCACCCACGACTGGCTGGACCACGACTACATCGCACAACACAC
>JALOSH010000034.1 GCA_025458545.1 Hydrogenophaga sp. | reverse complement strand
TGCTGGCCGACAGCACGCACTGGGTGGCCGCACTCGCCGGCATCGCCAATGCGGTGGGCGCCGAAACCGGTGTGCTCGCGCCGGTGGCGGCCGAGGTGACCGATACCGCCCGCGCGGTGGCGAAGTCGCTGTTGGGCGGGGAGAGCAAGGCGATCCTGCTGGGCAACGCCGCTGCACACCATGCACAGGCCTCCAGCCTGTTGTCGCTGGCCAACTGGATTGCGCAGCAGACCGGTGCCACGGTGGGTTACCTGACCGAAGCAGCCAACACGGTGGGGGCGCAGCTGGTCCAGGCCCAACCGGGGCAGGGCGGCCTGAACGCCGGGCAGATGCTGAGCGGCGCGCTCAAGGCGGCGATTCTGCACAACACCGAACCAGCCTTTGACAGCGCCAGCGGCTCCGCAGGCCTGAAGTCCGCCGGCATGGTGGTCACGCTCAGCCCGTTCAAGGCCAATCTGGACATCAGCGATGTGCTGCTGCCGATCGCGCCGTTCACCGAAACCTCGGGCTCCTTCGTCAATGCCGAAGGCCGCCTGCAGAGTTTCCACGCGGTGGTGCGCCCGCTGGGCGACACGCGTCCAGGCTGGAAGGTGTTGCGGGTGCTGGGCAACCTGCTGGGGCTGCCGGGCTTTGACGCCGACTCCTCGCAAGCCGTGCTGGCTGCAGCCTTGCCCGGCGTGACCGCAGGTCAGGTGGTGGATGCATCCCGCCTGTCCAACGCCGGTTCCGCTTTCATCGACATGAACGTGATCCCCGGACAGCCCTGTGTGGCCTCGATCTACCAACTGGATTCGCTGGTGCGGCGTGCGAGCTCTCTGCAGCTGACGGCCGATGCCCGCTCGACAGAAGGAGCACTCGCATGATCGACGCGATGTACAACGGGGGCCTGGGCCTGATCGCTGCGCCCTGGTGGACCACCGCCGCCTGGCCGGTGATCTGGAGTCTCATCAAGATCGTGGCGGTGCTGGCTCCGCTGATGGGTGCCGTGGCCTACCTGACCCTGTGGGAGCGCAAGTTGCTGGGCTTCATGCAGGTTCGACTGGGCCCCAATCGGGTGGGTCCGTTCGGTCTGTTGCAGCCGATCGCTGACGCGCTCAAGCTCCTGACCAAAGAAATCATCAGCCCCAGCGCAGCCGCACCGGGCCTGTTCCGCCTCGGCCCCATCATGGCCATCATGCCTGCTTTGGCCGCGTGGGCGGTGATTCCGTTCGGACCCGAGGCGGTGATCGCCAACGTCAACGCCGGCATCCTCGTGATCCTGGCGATCACCTCGATCGAGGTGTACGGCGTGATCATCGCGGGCTGGGCGTCGAACTCCAAATACGCTTTCCTGGGTGCGCTGCGCGCATCGGCGCAGATGGTGAGCTATGAAATCGCCATCGGGTTCTGTTTCCTCGTGGTCGTGATGACCGCGGGCAGCCTGCACCTGGGTGAAATCGTGGCGTCGCAGGCCCGCGGCATGGGCGCCGACATGGGTCTGACCTTCCTGTCCTGGAACTGGTTGCCGCTGTTCCCCATCTTTGTGGTCTACCTGATTTCCGGTGTCGCCGAAACCAACCGCCATCCGTTCGACGTGGTCGAGGGTGAGGCCGAGATCGTGGCCGGTCACATGGTCGAGTACTCGGGCATGGGCTTTGCCATCTTCTTCCTGGCCGAATACGCCAGCATGTGGCTGGTGTCCATCCTGGCGGTGCTGATGTTCCTCGGCGGCTGGTTGCCTCCTGTGGATAGCGCGCTGTTCAACTGGATTCCTGGCTGGATCTGGCTCGGCCTCAAGACCTTCCTGGTCGTGTCCATCTTCATCTGGATCCGGGCCACCTTCCCGCGCTTCCGCTACGACCAGATCATGCGCCTGGGCTGGAAGATCTTCATTCCGGTCACGCTGATCTGGCTGGTGCTGGTGGGCGGCCTGATGCAGACCTCGTGGAACATCTGGAAGTAATCAGGGCGAATGACCATGAACACCACCACATCCCCGAACGTTGTCGCACCGTTCTCCATCGGTGATTTCTTCAAGAGCTTCCTGCTGGTTGAGCTGGTCAAGGGCATGGTGCTGACCGGGCGCTATGCCTTCCGCCGCAAGGTGACGGTTCAGTTCCCGGAAGAAAAAACCCCTCTGTCGCCGCGTTTTCGCGGCCTGCACGCACAGCGCCGTTATGAGAACGGCGAAGAGCGTTGCATCGCCTGCAAGCTGTGCGAAGCGGTGTGCCCGGCCACCGCGATCATCATCGAGGCCGGCGAGCGTGCGGACGGCACCCGGCGCACCACCCGCTACGACATCGACCTGACCAAGTGCATCTTCTGCGGCTTCTGTGAAGAAGCCTGTCCGGTGGATGCGATTGTCGAAACCCACATCCTCGAATACCACGGTGAGAAACGGGGCGACCTGTACTTCACCAAGGAAATGCTCCTGGCCGTGGGCGACCGCTACGAACCCGAGATCGCGGCCGCCAAGGCCGCAGACGCCAAGTACCGCTGAAGCTGGTATCCCATCGATCAGTCAACCCTAGCACCATGGATTACCAGACCGGCTTCTTCTACCTGTTCGCGGTCGTGCTGCTGTTTGCAGCCTTCCGCGTCATCACCGCACGCAACCCCGTGCATGCTGTGCTCTACCTGATGCTGGCTTTCTCGCAGGCTGCCGGCTTGTGGCTGCTGCTGAAAGCCGAGTTCCTCGGGCTGACCCTGGTCTTGGTGTATCTGGGGGCGGTGATGGTCCTGTTCCTGTTTGTCGTGATGATGCTGGATATCAAATTGGACGGTGATCGTTGGGGTTTCTGGCAGAACCTGCCGCTGGCTTTGAGCCTGGGTGGTCTCGTCGCGGCCCAGATCATCGCGGTGCTGTGGGCTGGCTTCCCCACGATATCGGCCAGTCCGGAAGCTGCGCCCGTTGTTGAAGGAATGTCCAACACCAAGGAGCTGGGCATTCTTCTGTACACCGAATACCTCTACCCGATCCAGGTGGCGGCGGTGATCCTGCTGGTGGCCATGATCGCGGCCATTGCCCTGACCCTGCGCGAACGCAAGGACAGCAAGGCCATCAACCCGGGTGACCAGGTGCGGGTGCGTGCGAGCGATCGACTGATGGTGATTCCCATGGCCGCCACCCAGAAATCTGCGCCCGCCGCCGAGGCGGCTTCGGTCGAGGAGCCCAAGGCATGAGCATCACTCTGGGACATTTCCTGACCGTCGGCGCTGTTCTGTTCGCGCTGTCGGTGGTCGGCATCTTTCTGAACCGCAAAAACCTCATCGTGCTGCTGATGGCCATCGAACTGATGCTGCTGGCGGTCAACATGAATTTTGTGGCGTTCTCCCACTACCTGGGCGACATGCACGGCCAGGTTTTCGTGTTCTTCATCCTCACCGTGGCGGCTGCCGAGTCGGCCATCGGTCTGGCCATTCTGGTGCTGCTGTTCCGCAGCAAGGCATCGATCAGCGTCGAAGAACTCAACACCCTCAAGGGTTAAGCCCACACCCGAAGAGGCAAGAACACCATGAGCACCACCCTCTCTGCAAGCACGCTGCTGGCCATTCCGCTCGCCCCTCTCGTGGGCGCGGCCATGGCCGGCATCCTTGGTACCACGTTCGGTGGCAATGTCATCGGTCGCCGCGCCTCGCACACCTTCACCATTCTGGGCGTGCTGATCGCCTTCGTCCTGTCGGCCATGACGCTCAAGAGCGTGGCCATGGACGGCGCGCGCTTCAACGAAACCATCTACGAATGGATGGTGATCGGCAGCCTGAAGATGGAAATCGGGTTCCTGGTCGACGGTCTCACCGCCATGATGATGGTGGTGGTCACCTTCGTCTCACTGATGGTGCACATCTACACCATCGGCTACATGGAAGAGGACGACGGCTACAACCGCTTCTTTGCCTACATCTCGCTCTTCACCTTCTCCATGCTGATGCTGGTGATGAGCAACAACCTGCTCCAGCTCTTCTTTGGCTGGGAAGCGGTCGGCCTGGTGTCCTACCTGCTGATCGGCTTCTGGTACAACAAGCCGACGGCCATCTTTGCCAACATGAAGGCCTTCCTGGTCAACCGGGTGGGCGACTTCGGTTTCATTCTGGGCATCGGCCTGATCGTCGCCTACACCGGCTCGCTGAATTACACCGAAATCTTCGTCAAGGTTGGCGAGCTCGGCCAGTTGGGCTTCCCGGGCACCGACTGGATGCTGATCACGGTCATCTGCATCTGCCTGTTCATCGGTGCTATGGGCAAGTCGGCCCAGTTCCCGCTGCATGTGTGGCTGCCGGATTCGATGGAAGGCCCGACCCCGATTTCTGCGCTGATCCACGCCGCCACCATGGTGACGGCCGGCATCTTCATGGTGGCGCGCATGTCGCCATTGTTCGAGCTGTCGGACACCGCGCTCAACTTCATCATGGTGATCGGTGCCATCACGGCGCTGTTCATGGGCTTCCTGGGCATCATCCAGAACGACATCAAGCGCGTGGTGGCCTACTCCACGCTCTCGCAGCTGGGTTACATGACGGTGGCGCTCGGCGCTTCGGCCTACAGCGTGGCGGTGTTCCACCTCATGACGCACGCTTTCTTCAAGGCGCTGCTGTTCCTGGCCGCCGGCTCGGTGATCATCGGCATGCACCACAACCAGGACATCCGCTGGATGGGTGGCTTGCGCAAGTACATGCCGATCACCTGGATCACCTCGTTGCTCGGTACGCTGGCCCTGATCGGCACGCCGCTGTTCTCTGGTTTCTATTCCAAGGACAGCATCATCGAGGCGGTGCACTTCAGCAACCTCCCTGCGTCGGGGTTCGCCTATTTCGCGGTGCTGGCCGGCGTGTTCGTCACTTCCTTCTATTCGTTCCGTCTGTACTTCCTGGTCTTCCACGGCAAGGAACGTTACGACCAGAACCCTGACGCGCACCACGGTCCCGACGATCATCACGACGACCATGGACATGGCCACGACGATCACAAGCCACATGAAACGCCTTGGGTGGTGACGGTGCCGCTGCTCTTGTTGGCCATCCCCTCAGTGGTCATCGGCTACCTGACGATCCAACCCATGCTGTTTGGCGACTTCTTGAGAGACGCCATCACCATCAACGCTGCCGCTCACCCGGCCATGACCCGGTTTGCCGAGATCTTCCATGGGCCGCTGGCCATGGTGTCGCACGCCTTCTTCACTCCGCCGCTGTACCTGGCGGCCGCCGGAGCGCTGTCGGCCTGGTACATGTACCTCATCAACCCGGCGGTGCCGGCGGCCATTGGCCGTGCCTTGCAGCCGGTGATCACGGTGCTGGAAAACAAGTACTACCTGGACTGGTTCAACGAAAACGTGCTCGCCCGTGGCGCGCGCGCGCTGGGCACCGGTTTGTGGAAGGGTGGCGATCAGGCGCTGATTGAAGGTGGCGTGGTCAATGCCAGCTGGAAGCTGGTGGGTGTGGTGTCCGCCGTGGTGCGCCGCGTGCAGACCGGCTACCTCTACCACTACGCGCTGATGATGATCGTGGGCGTGTTGCTGTACATGACGTACTTCGTCTGGCTCGCCAAATAAGGAGAAGAACAAGATGGGTTTGCTGAGCCTTGCGATCTGGATGCCAATTGCATTTGGTGTCGTGCTGTTGGCCCTGGGCCGTGACGAACATGCTGGTGCCGTGCGCTGGATTGCATTGGTGGGTGCTCTGGCCTCATTGGCCGTGACGGTACCCCTGTACACCGGTTTCGAGTTGGGGACTGCAGCGATGCAGTTTGTTGAGAAGACGCCCTGGATCGAGCGCTTCAACATCCACTACCACCTCGGCGTGGACGGTATCTCGCTCTGGCTGATCCCGCTCACCGCCTTCATCACCGTGGTGGTGGTGATCGCCGGCTGGGAAGTGATCACCGAGCGCGTGAACCAGTACATGGGCGCGTTCCTGATTCTCTCGGGGCTGATGATCGGCGTGTTTTCTGCGCTCGATGCGATGTTGTTCTACGTCTTCTTCGAAGCCACGCTGATCCCGATGTACCTGATCATCGGCATTTGGGGGGGGCCGAACAAAATCTACGCTGCGTTCAAGTTCTTCCTCTACACCCTGCTGGGCTCGCTGCTCATGCTGGTGGCGCTGATCTACCTGTACAGCCAGTCGGGCAGTTTCGACCTGGCCACCTGGTACCAGTTGCCGCTCAGCAGCACCGCACAGACCCTGCTGTTCTTCGCTTTCTTCGCGGCCTTCGCCGTCAAGGTGCCGATGTGGCCGGTGCACACCTGGCTGCCCGATGTGCACGTCGAAGCTCCGACCGGTGGTTCCGCTGTGCTGGCGGCCATCATGCTCAAGCTCGGCGCCTACGGTTTCCTGCGTTTCTCCATGCCCATCCTGCCCGACGCGTCGCGCGAGTGGGCCTGGCTGATCATCACCCTGTCGCTGGTGGCGGTGGTCTATGTGGGCCTGGTGGCCATGGTCCAGAAGGATATGAAGAAGCTGGTGGCCTATTCATCGGTGGCCCACATGGGTTTTGTGACCTTAGGCTTCTTCGTGTTCAGCGACGTCGGGGTCGCGGGTGGCATTGTGCAGATGATCGCGCACGGCTTTGTGTCGGCAGCGATGTTCCTCTCCATCGGCGTGCTCTACGACCGCGTGCACTCGCGCAACATCGCCGACTACGGTGGTGTGGTCAACACCATGCCCAACTTCACTGCCTTCGCGCTGCTGTTCACCATGGCCAACTGTGGCCTGCCGGGCACAGCCGGGTTCGTCGGCGAATGGATGGTGATCCTGGCCGCTGTCAAGGCCAACTTCTGGATCGGAGCGCTGGCCGCTTCCGCGCTGATATTTGGTGCCGCCTATTCCTTGTGGATGTTCAAGCGCGTGTACCTGGGCGCGCCCGGCAACGACAACGTCAAGGCTCTGACCGACATAGGCGCGCGTGAATTCCTCGTGCTCGGCGTGCTCGGCATTGCTGTGCTGTACATGGGCGTCTACCCCAAGCCATTCACCGATGTGATGGATGCGTCCGTGGCCGAGTTGCTGCGCCACGTGGCCATCTCCAAACTGAACTGAGCGCGAGCCCCGACAACAAGAGAGTCTGCACATGATTGACAACGCGAGCTGGGTCGCTGCCTACCCTGAAATTCTGTTGCTGGCGATGGCCTGCGTGATCGCGCTGGTCGATCTTGGCGTCAAGGCGCCACTGCGCGGCGCCACCTATTTGCTGACCTTGCTCACCCTGGGCGGTGTGGCCTTGCTCACCGGTTTTTACGCCAGCACGGGCGAGGTGCTGATCGGCTTTGGCGGCATGATCATCAGCGATCCCATGGGCAACTGGCTCAAGTGCTTTGCCTCGATTGCGATGATGGTCACGTTGGTCTACGGCCGTGGATACGCCGGTGCGCGCGACATGCTGCGCGGCGGCGAAATGTTCACCCTGGGCATGTTCGCGCTGCTGGGCATGTTCGTCATGATCTCCGGCCACAACCTCCTGGTGATCTACCTCGGCCTGGAGTTGCTCACCCTGTCGAGCTACGCGCTGGTGGCCCTGCGCCGCGACAACGGTCAGGCGGTGGAAGCCGCCATGAAGTACTTTGTGCTCGGCGCATTGGCCAGCGGCTTCCTGCTCTACGGCATGTCGATGATTTACGGCGCCACCGGCACGCTGGACCTTTCCGAGGTGGTGCGGGCCATCGCGGGTGGTGAAGAGACGCTGGTCGGTTCGCCCCGGGTCTTGACGCTGGGCCTGGTGTTCCTGATGGCCGGTCTGGCTTTCAAGCTGGGTGTGGTGCCCTTCCACATGTGGGTGCCCGACGTGTACCACGGCGCGCCCACCGCCATCACGCTGCTGATCGGTGCAGCCCCCAAGCTGGCGGCTTTTGCGATCGTGATCCGCCTGCTGGTGCAAGGCCTGTTGCCCATGGTGGTCGACTGGCAGCAGATGCTGGCGGTGCTGGCCGTGGCCTCGCTGCTGGTGGGCAACCTGGCGGCCATCGCGCAGACCAGCCTCAAGCGCATGCTCGCCTTCTCCACCATCGCACAGATGGGTTTCATGCTGCTGGGTCTGCTGGCGGGTGTGGTGGCCGACCAGGGCGGCAACATGGCCAACGCCTACAGCTCGTCCATGTTCTATGTGGTGAGCTATGTGCTGACCACGCTGGGCACTTTCGGCGTGATCCTGCTGCTGACCCGCCAGGGCTTCGAGTCGGATGACATCAACGACCTGGCCGGTCTGAACCAGCGCAGTCCCTTGTACGCCGGGGTCATGGCGATCTGCATGTTTTCTCTGGCCGGTATCCCGCCGCTGGTGGGCTTTTACGCCAAGCTGTCGGTGTTGCAGTCCTTGCTGGCTTCTTCGCAACCGATCTACATCGGGCTGGCGGTGTTCGCGGTTCTGATGTCGCTGATCGGCGCGTTCTATTACCTTCGCCTGGTCAAGGTCATGTACTTCGACGCGCCCACCCAGACCGTGCCCATCCAGGCCGGCCTGGATGCCCGCACGGTGCTCTCGCTCAACGGCGCGCTGGTGCTGGTGCTGGGCATCCTGCCCGGTGGCCTCATGGCGCTGTGTGCCCAGGCGATCACCGCACTCATCATCTGAGCACGATCCCGGTGACGCCGGCCCATTCCTTCGTCGAGCGCCGGGTCACCGCAGTCCCATGTCCCACAACCTGAGCGTCTGGCTGGTGCTGCTGGCCGCCATCGTCGGCGCCAACCTGCCTTTTTTCAACCACCGCTGGCTCGCCGTGATCCCGCGCAAGGGGCACAAGACCTTGTGGATGCATGTCGCCGAACTGGTGGTGTGCTACTTGCTGGTCGGCGCCATCGGACTGGCCCTGGAGCAGTCTGGTGGGCAGATCTACCCCCAGGGCTGGGAGTTCTACGCCACCACCGCGGCGCTGTTCCTCACCCTGGCGTTTCCTGGTTTTGTGTACCGCTACCTGTTCCATCGTCGGGGCTGACCGCGAGCCATACCGACCCATTGCAGATGGACACCACCGACGCCCACTTGCGCGAGACGCCGGTCGCCCGCACCGAGTTGCTGCATGGGCATTTTCTGCAGGTCGTGCGCGACAGCGTTCGCCTGCCATCCGGCCACGAAACCACCCGTGAGTACGTTCTGCACCCCGGTGCGGTGATGGTGATTGCCCTGCTGGACGACGGCCGCGTGGTGCTGGAGCGCCAGTTCCGCCATCCCATGCAGTCGGTGATGATCGAGTTTCCAGCGGGCAAGCTGGACGCAGGCGAGGGCAGCTTGGCGTGCGCTGTGCGCGAGCTGCGTGAAGAGACTGGCTACAGCGCGCGTGAATGGGCTTTTGCGGGGCGGCTGGCACCCACCATTGCCTATTCAGACGAAATCATCGACATCTGGTTTGCCCGCGGACTCACGCTGGGCGAACGCCACCTGGACGAAGGCGAGTTCCTTGATGTCTTCAGCGCAGAACCGGCAGAGCTGACACGCTGGTGCCGCAACGGCGAGGTGATCGACGGCAAGACGCTGGTGGGCGCCCTGTGGCTGAACAACGTGCTCAACGGTGAGTGGCTTCTGGACTGGTCGGGCACCATGCCCGCGCACCTGGCCAGATAATCCGGCCCATGAAAGTCCTCAACCTGCAATGCGCGCACCAGCACGGGTTTGAAGGCTGGTTCGGTTCGGAGGACGACTTCACCAGCCAGCTCGCCCGGGGTTTGGTGAGCTGTCCCCTGTGCGGAGACGTGCAGATCCAGAAAATGCTCTCGGCACCGCGCTTGAACCTGGGGCGCAACCAAGACACACCCACCAGGCCATCCGCCAAAGGTGAACCACTGCTTGAAGTGGGGCATGCCGCCGCTGGGACCGAACTGCAAGGGCGTTTGTTGCGCGCGGTTCGAGAACTCATGGCGCAGACCGAAGACGTGGGCGACCGTTTTGCCGACGAGGCTCGCGCCATGCACCAGGGCGACAGCGAGGCCCGCAGCATCCGTGGGCAGACCACGCCCGAGGTCGCGATGGAACTGATCGAGGAAGGCATCGACGTGATGCCTTTGCCCGCGTTGCCAGCGCTCAAGGAAACGCTGCAGTAGCTGGGGACCCCCCGCGCCGCCTGCGGCGTCACCCCCCAGGGGGCGATGCGAGTGGCCCGGCGAAGCCGGTTCCACCGCATCCTGGGTGAAGGCACGTCGCGCCGGAGGGGGAGTTGATCCCAGGGCACCGCGGAACCGGCTTTGCCGGGCCGCCAGTGCCGCCCCCTGGGGGGTGACGCCGTAGGCGGCGCGGGGGGAGTCACGGATACAGTCCGCGCAGGTCGCGTGCGTGCAGGATGCGCTTGCAGGCCACGATGAAGGTGGCGGTGCGCAGGCTGACTTGGTTGTCCTGGGCCACCTGCCACACGGCGGCGAAGGCGCCCTTCATGATCTTCACCAGGCGTTCGTTGATCTCGTCCTCGCTCCAGAAGAAGCTGGAAAAGTCCTGCACCCATTCGAAGTAGCTCACCGTCACGCCGCCGGCGTTGGCGATCACGTCGGGCAGCACCAGGATGCCGCGGTCGTGCAGGATGTCGTCGGCCTGCGGCGTGGTCGGGCCGTTGGCGCCCTCGATCACCATCTTGGCCTGTATGCGGCCCGCATTGACTTCGGTGATCTGCTGCTCCAGCGCGGCCGGGATCAGGATGTCGCAAGGCACGCTCCAGAAAGCGTCGTTGTCCATCACCTCCGCGCCAGCAAAACCCGCCACTGTGCCGGCACGCGCCACATGGGCCAGCAGCGCTGGCACGTCGAGCCCGGTGTCGCGCACGATGGTGCCACCGTGGTCTTGCACCGCAACGACTTTGGCGCCCGCTTCGGCAAACAGTTTGCCCGCCACGCCGCCCACGTTGCCAAAGCCCTGCACCGCGACGCGGGCCTTGGAAATGTCCATGCCGATGTGTTTGGCCGCTTCCACACCCACGGTGAACACGCCGCGTCCGGTGGCTTCGCGGCGGCCGAGCGAGCCGCCCAGATCGACCGGCTTGCCAGTGACCACACCGGTGGCGGTCGAGCCTTCGTTCATCGAATAGGTGTCCATCATCCAGGCCATCACCTGCTCGTTGGTGTTCACATCGGGCGCCGGGATGTCCTTGGTCGGGCCGATGATGATGCCGATCTCGCTGGTGTAGCGGCGGGTGATGCGTTCGAGCTCACC
>JALOSH010000369.1 GCA_025458545.1 Hydrogenophaga sp. | reverse complement strand
CACGCACTCGCGGATCAGTTCGTACACCTCGGGCTTCTGGGCCAGGTCGGTGTAGCCGGCGTAGGGCAGGTTGCGGCGCTCGGCCCAGTTGCCCACGGCTTCGAAGTCGATGTTGACCATCACGCAGACCTTCTCGCGCTGGTCGCCGTAGGCCACCACCTCCTTGATCTGCGAGAAGAACTTGAGCTTGTTCTCCACGTATTTGGGCGCGAACATGGCGCCGTCGTTGGCGCCGCCCTTGATGCGGCCCACGTCTTTGACGCGGTCGATGATCTTGAGGTGGCCCGAGGCGTCGATGAAGCCTGCGTCGCTGGTGTGGTACCAGCCGTCGGCGGTCAGCACCTCGGCGGTGGCGGCCGGGTTCTTGTAGTACTCCTTGAGCAGGCCGGGCGACTTCACCAGGATCTCGCCGTTGTCGGCCAGCTTGATCTCCACACCCTCGCAGGGCACGCCCACGGTGTCGGCGCGCGCTTCGTGGTCGGGCTGCAGGCAGACGAACACCGCGGTCTCGGTGGAGCCGTAGAGCTGCTTGAGGTTGATGCCGATGCTGCGGTAGAAACTGAACAGATCGGGGCCGATGGCTTCACCGGCGGTGTAGGCCACGCGCACCCGGCTCATGCCCAGGCTGTTGCGCAGCGGACCGTACACGAACAGGTTGCCCAGGGCGTACTTCAGGTTGTCCATGAACCCGACCGACTTGCCGTCCATCTTGGCCGGCCCGACGCGGCGCGCCACGTCCATGAAGGCGTGAAACATCTTGCGCTTCAAGGCGCCCGCGTCTTCCATGCGGATCATCACCGTGGTGAGCAGGCCCTCGAACACGCGCGGTGGCGCGAAGTAGTAGGTGGGGCCGACTTCCTTGAGGTCGATGGTGACCGTGGCGCCCGACTCGGGGCAGTTGACCACGTAACCCGCCACCAGCCACTGCGCGTAGGAAAAGATGTTCTGCCCGATCCAGGCCGGTGGCAGGTAGGCCAGCACCTCGTCCTGGGTGGTCAGCTTGTCGAACTTGGCGCCCACGGCCGCGCGGTCGATCAGCGTGTTGTGGGTGTGCACCACGCCCTTGGGGTTGCCGGTGGTGCCCGAGGTGAAGAACATGGCGGCCACGTCGCCCGGCTGGGCCATCTCCACCTGCTCGCCGAACAGCTGAGGGTGGATCTTGGCAAAGGCCTGGCCAGCGCCGATCAGCTCTTCCAGCGCGCCCAGGCCCGGCTGGTCGTAGTTGCGCAGGCCACGCGGGTCGTCGTAATAGATGTGCGCCAGCTGCGGGCAGCGGTCGCGGATTTCGAGCATCTTGTCCACCTGCTCCTGGTCTTCCACCACCGCGAAGCGCACCTCGGCGTTGTTGATCGGGAACACACATTCGGCGCCCACCGCGTCCTGGTACAGCGGCACCGGAATCGCGCCCAGCGACTGCGCGGCCAGCATGGTGGCGTAGAGGCGCGGGCGGTTGGCGCCGATCACCACCATGTGTTCGCCGCGCTGCAGACCGGCCTGGTGCAGGCCGCAGGCAATCGCTTCCACCAGCTGCGCCATGTCGGCCCAGGTGGTGGTCTGCCAGATGCCGTATTCCTTCTCGCGCATGGCCGCCGAGGTGGGGCGGTTTTTGGCGTGTTCCAGCAGCAGCCGGGGAAAAGTGTTTTGCATGCAGGTCTCCAGCGTCGGGGTGTGCCGTTCAGGCGGCGGGCCTTGGGCGCACCCGTTTTCGAATCATTCTGGGTCGGATGTTAGGCAGATGTTTGACGTTATGTTGTCAGTGCGACGACAATTGAAGGGTCTGCCCTCCTAGGACTTTCCCTTAGAAATTTGTTGTCGGTGCGATCCGCTCCAGACCCGCCATGAACTCCTCCGCCCCCACCCGTTCCGGCCACCAGTTGCGCGAGCGCGCCCGTGCGCCCACGCCGCAGGAACTGGCCCAGATTCCCTGGTTGCAGCGGCTGAGCGACAGCGAGCGCCAGCGCGCCGAAGACGCCCTGGTGGTGACCGAGGTACAGGTGGGTGAAACCATTTGCCGCATCGGTCGGCCGGTCACCTACTGGTTCGGTCTGGTCGACGGCTTGCTCAAGATGAGCAACGACGACTCACAAGGTCCGGTGATCACCTTCACCGGCGTGGCGCCTGGCGGCTGGTTCGGCGAGGGCACGGTGCTCAAGCACGAGCAGTACCGCTACAACATCCAGGCGCTGCGCAAAAGCCATGTGGCGGGTCTGCCGGTGGACACCTTCGACTGGCTGCTCGACCACTCGCTGGGCTTCAACCGCTTCGTGATGCAGCAGCTCAACGAGCGGCTGGGCCAGTTCATTGCGGCGCGCGAGATCGACCGCATTTCCAGCCCCGACCTGCGCGTGGCGCGCAACCTGGCTGCGCTGTTCCACCCGCTGCTCTCGCCCAACGTGGGCGGCATCCTGCGCATCACCCAGCAAGAGTTGGCCTACCTGGTGGGCCTGTCGCGCCAGCGGGTGAACGAAGCCCTGTCCACCCTGTCGGCCAAAGGCTGGATACGCGTGGAGTACGGTGGCTTGCGTGTGTTGGACTTGCAGGCCTTGCGTTACGGCCAGCTCGGTGGTCCAGGCGTCTGAACCCTTCTGGGATGATCCCGCCATGAACACCGACAAAAAACCCAGCACACTCAAGCTCAACCCGGGCGCCGCACCCAAAAAACCGACCGATCCTTTTGCGCCTCGCCGCGCCCCGGTGCGCCCACCGGGCCCGGCCCGCGCCAAGAGCGTGTCGGCCTCCGCACCCAAGCCCCCGCGTGAACCCTTGGCTGGTTTCGGTGGTCAACGCCCCGGGCCTGGCAGCGAACGCGCCGAACGACCGGCTCCGCGCCGCAGCGATCCGCGCGACCAGCCCTTGGCCGCCGCCCGCCCGCCGCGTGCCCCGTCCGCCGCGCAGCGCCCGGCGGCGCGCGACGCCCGCCCCGACCTCGCCCGCGTGGGCAACGTGCGCGGCGAAGTGCGGCTCAACAAACGCATGGCCGACCT
>JALOSH010000368.1 GCA_025458545.1 Hydrogenophaga sp. | reverse complement strand
ACGGATGGACAGATGGGTGGCCCTGTTTGTGGCAAATGGCGAAGCATTACGTTCTGCAGCGGTCGCCAAAAATCCTATCAGGAACTTTACCGGGTGCCGAGCGCGTAGCAGTTTTACTTCCTTACCGGTGGGCAAGTAATCTGCATGGCAGACCAATCGACTCAATGCCTTGAGTCATGATGTGAACAGAAGTATCTACGATCTCGAACGAATCATTTTGTCTATAAATAATGACCTCTGTCTACAGCGCTTTTGAAAGCCTGTCTTACAACGGTACAACTAGGAAGTTAACCGAAGTACCTGCAATTGGCGTAGGAGCATGTAGCATGCTGCACCAGCGAAATGATCGAGCCATCGTTGCCAGGTCAGCCACTCCAGGTGGCGTGTGCGGTGGGCGTCGCCGGCCTCGATCAGCGTGACCTTGGCCAGGTCGTCCATCGAGGCGATGCGGTGCGTCTTCAGCAGCCACGGGCTGGCCACAGGGGTGAGCTGTTCGCCAAAGAGGCGCAGCGATCCCGCCGGCATGGCCGTGGGCACCGCATAGCGCAAGGCCAGGTCCACGTCGGCGGTGCTCAGGTCCAGCGCCGCGTCGGAGGCGTCGATGCGGATGTCGATGTCCGGGTGCTCGCGCTGGAAGGCTTCCAGCCGCGGGATCAGCCACATCGAGGCGAACGAGGCCCAGGTGGTGATGGCCACGCTTTTGCGCCCGGCGCTCTGGCGGATTTGCCTCACCGCCGCATCAATGCGTTCCAGCGCAGAACCCGCTGCCCGCAGCAACTGTGAGCCCGCGCTGGTGAGATCCACCGCCCGCGTATGGCGCAGGAAGAGCGCGGTGCCGACCTCGTCTTCCAGTGCCTGGATCTGTCGGCTGACCGCGCTTTGTGTGAGGGACAGTTCTTCCGCTGCGGCGCGGAAATTGAGGTGACGGGCGACCGCCTCGAAGGCGCGCAGGTGACCGGCAGAAATCGGACGGGTGCGGGGATGGCTGGAGCTGAGTTGCATGGTCTGGTTCGAAAAGATTGATGCGCTTATCGAATCAATAGCTTAGCGCCGTTTCATTGGACGCGGTGAGCCCGAGGCGGGAAGATGATCACCATGTTGATACCCCAGGAGGTTCCCATGTCACAGGCTCATGTCGCTCCCAGCCGCCGTCAGGCCATCGGCACCTGGCGACTGCACCCCGGCCACGCGATGTCCCTGCGCCCGAAACAGGCCGCGGTGCTGCGCATTTTTTGCGGGCAGGTCTGGGTGACGCTGGGCACACCCGCCGGTGCCACCCCGGATCAGGCGGGGGACCACTTTCTGCGGCCGGGTGATGTCTTGGGGGTGCCCGCCGGCGCTGCCCTGGTGATGGAGCCGGTGGTGCAGCAGGGCGACACGGCGCCGGTGCATTTCGACTGGTCCGACGCCTCTGCCCAGGCCAGCCCGGGCCGGTTTGCCCGCGAAGTGCTCGCGCCCAGCCGGGAGGCCTGCGCCGCACTGGCCCAGGCGGCCTTGGCGGTGGGGCGGGTGTTGCGCGGCCTGCTGGGCTACAGCGAATTCCTGGTCGCCGGGCGCGGGCGGGTGCTCTCGCCGCTGGAGTCACTTCGGTCTTGAGGTCGGCGAGCGGCGCGGCGCAGGCCTGCGAGCCGCGACTGCGGCCTCCAAGGCCAAGCGTGCCCACGGCGCCATCAGTGCTGGAGATTCCAGCGCCTCGTCTGGTGGCGTGTGGTAGTTGAGCTTCATCGGCTTGCCCTTGGCTTCATAGACAAAAGCTCGGCCGCCCGCAGCGAGCCAATGTGGTTCGGTCTCGGCGTTGGTCTTGAGATACAGCGTGTCCCAGGCAATGATCGCCACGTTCATGCCGTCCACCGACAACCCATAGCCACCGAACATGCGCACCGCCTTGACCGTGCCCAGGCAAGACAACAGTTCGCAGGCGTGCAGCACAAAGGGGTCGGTGATGGGTCGAGTTGCCATGACACCATCGTAAACAGCGGAGGGCGAACCAGCCAGCCCACCGGTGCAAAGTGCCTGCGTCCAGTGGCGCGGTGGAACCGGCTTCGCCGGGCCACTCGCGCCGCCCCCTTGAGGGGGTCGCGCGCAGCGCGGCGGGGGTGGGAGAATCCAGCATGGCCCGCCCCAAATCCGCCTCCCACGACCTCAAGCGCGAAGAAATCCTCGACGTGGCGGCGCAGTGTTTTGCGCAGCAGAGTTTTCCCGCCGCGAGCATGAACCACATCGCCACCGCCTGTGGCACCAGCAAGGCGCGGCTCTACCACTACTACGAGAGCAAGGAAGCGATCCTGTTCGACCTGCTGGACCGCTACACCCAGCGCCTGCTGGCGCTGATTGGCGAGGCCGAGGCGCGCGCCCAGCGCAAGAACCTGAGCGAGCGCGACGCGCTGCACGAACTGGTGCGCGCCTTTCTGGACGAATACGAAAGCTCGGCCACGCGCCATGTGGCGCTGGTGTCCGACACCAAGTTCCTGGGCGAGACGCAGCGTGAGCTCATCCTCAACCGCCAGCGCGACGTGGTGGCGGCGTTCACCCGCTTCCTCAAGCGCGCCTACCCGAACCGCGTGACCCCCGCCAACCAGACCGCGCTGACCATGATGCTGTTCGGCATGATCAACTGGACCTTCACCTGGCTGCGCCCGGGTGGCCCCATGAGTTACGCCGCCTTTGCCGACGAGGTGGTGACCATGCTGGAAAAAGGCCTGGGCGCCTGATGGTTCAATGGTTTACTTATGTGAAATGGATTTCGTTTAGGTAAAATCCGGCGAGTTGGCCGATCCGCGCCGCCGCCCCCACAGGAGACCACCTCATGAGCAAAGCATTCGCTTCCCAGGCCGACCTGGAAGACAAGAAGATCACCTTCGAACAGCTGAGCCCGCACTGCTGGGCCTACACCGCCGAAGGCGATCCGAACTCGGGCGTGATCATCGGCGACGACTTCATCATGGTCAGCGACGCCACCGCCACCCCGGCCATGGCGCGCGACCTGATCGCCAAGATCCGCACCGTCAGCGACAAGCCC
>JALOSH010000367.1 GCA_025458545.1 Hydrogenophaga sp. | reverse complement strand
GGCCGCGCCACCGCCATCCAGGTGAGGTTGCCGCGATGCGCACCCACCAGCGGCAGCACCGCCTGTGTGGCGGCCAGCAACAGCGACAGGATGAGCGCGAGGGTGCCGATTTCGGGAATCATGGAGGGTGTCCTTGTAGGCCAGGTGCTGCGCCGGAGCAGCGTTCAGCGGATCGTATGCGACGCGAAAAGGTTCCGAGGGGCCCTTGCTTCTGCGGAGTGGGTCAGTAGGCTTTCAGGGTTTTGCCGGCTTCCTTGGCCTGCTCCAGGGCTTGGGCGGCTTCCGGTGGCATGTAGTTTTCGTCGTGCTTGGCCAGCACCCGGTTGGCGACGAACAGGCCGTCGCTGCCGAGCTTGCCGTCGGCCACCACGCCCTTGCCCTCGGCGAACAGGTCGGGAAGGATGCCGGTGTAGACAGCGGGAATGATCCGTGCGGTGTCGGTCACCACAAAGCGCGTGGTCAGCCCGTCGGGTTGGCGTTGAACGCTGCCTTCCTGCACCAGTCCGCCGATGCGAAACACCCGATCCGCAGGCGCCTTGCCTTCGTGAACCTCGGTGGGCGAGAAGAAAAACACCAGGTTCGACTGGAAGGCGTTGAGCACCAGCGCGGCGGCGCCACCCAGGCCCGCCAGTGCGACCGCGATGAGCGAGAGTTTTTTGTACCGAGATTTCATGGTTCCGATCCCTCAGACGACGTGTCCCATTGCTGCATGCGCACCAGGCGCTGGCGCGATTGCTTGGCCGAGCGCCGCAGCCACACGATTTCGGTCAGGACGCAGATCGCTGTGACGCCATAAGCGCTCCAGACGAAAAAGCCCCGGCCTCCCATGTTCCAAAAATCCGACCAGCTGGCCCATTCCATGTCAGGACCCCTTTCTCAGCAATTCGATCACCCAATCGGTTTTTCGTTCACGTTCCAGAATGATGCGGCGCACGCGCACCAAGGTGGCGGCGATGGCATAGGCCCAGGCCGCGGCGGTCATGAGCAACAAACCCTGCAGCATGGTAGCGGCCATTTTGGGAGCATGTGACACGCCCACCGTAGACCCCTGGTGCAGCGTGTTCCACCAGACCACCGAGAACAGGATGATCGGCACATTGACCACACCGATCAGGGTCAGCAAGGCGCCCGCACGGTCGCTGCGCTTGACGTCGTCGATCGCCGACCACAGGGCCAGGGTGCCGATGTAGAGGAACAGCAGGATCAGGGTCGAGGTCAGGCGCGCGTCCCAGACCCACCAGGTGCCCCACATGGGTTTGCCCCACACCGCGCCGGTCCACAGCGAGACGAAGGTGAGCATGGCCCCGGTGGGCGCCAGCGCCCGCATCATCATGAAGGGCAGGCGGGCGTTGAAGGCCAGGCCGATCGCACCCCAGAACGCCATCACCAGATAGATCAGCATGCCCATCCAGGCCGCCGGCACATGGATGAAGATGATGCGGTAGGCCTCGCCCTGCTGGAAATCGGTGGGCGCCACAAAAAAGCCGATGTACAGGCCCACCACCGCCAGAATCCCGGCCGTCCAGGCGGTCCACGGGATCGCTTTGCCGGCCAGATGGTAGAAGGTCGACGGGGATGCGTAGTGAAAGAATCTCATTCCAGGGACACCCTCAAGGAAGCGGCTGCGATCCAGGGCGCAACCAGAAATGACAACAGAAAGAAGGCGCCCAGCAGCGACAGGTGCGCTTCGGCACCGGTGCCCGCCATCACGCCATCGACCGCGCCCGCACCAAAAATCAGGGCCGGTGTGTAGAGCGGAAGGATCAGCAGCGTCAGCAGCACGCCGCCACCGCGCAAGCCCAGGGTCAAGGCCGCACCGGCGGCGCCCAGCAGCGAAAGGATGGGGGTGCCCAGCAGCAGCGAGACCATCAGCACCCCGATGGCCTCCCAGGACAGGTTGAACTGGATGCCCAGCAAGGGCGCCATCAGCAACAGCGGTATGCCATAAACCAACCAGTGAGCCATGGCCTTGCCCAGCACCAGCAGCACGGTGGCCGCGGGCGACAGCACCATCTGCTCCAGGCTGCCATCGCGGTGGTCGTCTTCAAACAGCCTCGACAGCGACAGCAGCGAGGCCAGCGTGGCCGCGACCCACAGCACGCCCGGGCCGATGCGCTTGAGCAATTCGGGTTCGGGGCCGACCCCCAGCGGAAACAGGCTGGTGACCATGACGAAAAAGAACAGCGCGGTCATCCAGTCGCTGCGCCGCCGGGCGGCGAGCGTGAGATCGCGGAGCAGAACGCTCCAGAAGAAGTGCCCCATGTCAGAGGGCTTCCACGCTCGCGCCCATAGGCGTGGCCGCATGGCCGACCAGCAGGCGCTGCACGTTGACACCCTCCAGGTTCATCAGCTGGTGGGTGGTGGCCACCACCATGCCGCCGGCTTGGAGGTGGTCACGGATCAGTCCTTCCACCAGGGCGACCGCATTCGCGTCCAGCCCGGTGAGCGGCTCGTCCAGGATCCAGAGGCAGGCGCCCGCGAGCAAGAGGGCCGACAAAGCGACGCGGCGCCGCTGGCCGAACGATAGCGCGCGGCAGGGCAGGTCGAGGCAGCGCGAGAGACCCAGGCGCTTGAGCGTGGCCACCGCTGCACCGGGATCGAAAGCCCGGCTGTGCAGGGCGCCGTGAAAACGCAGGTTTTCGACCGGGTTGAGCTCGTCCTTGATGCCGTTGGCATGCCCCAGATAGGCCATTTCCCGGTGGTAGCGATCACGGCAGCGCGCGATGGGTTCACCGCGCCAGCGCACCTCGCCGGCGTCCGGTCGACCCAGGCCGGTCAGCAAACGCAGCAGGCTGGTTTTGCCCTGACCATTGCCGCCTTGCACCAGCAGCAGTTGCTCGCGGGTCAGGGTAAAGTTCAGCCGGTTGAACAGCAGGCGTTCGCTGCGTTCACAGGCCAGGTCGTGGGCGGTCAGTAAGGGGGCCTGCAGAGGGTCCGTCATCGAAGGTGGCTTGGAAGCGGTGGGTCATGAACCAATACCCTCGGTGCAACGCGAAACGAGGAAAACAGCGAAGATTTCTTGCC
>JALOSH010000366.1 GCA_025458545.1 Hydrogenophaga sp. | reverse complement strand
AAAAGGTTTCGATGACCGGTCCAAAGATTAGGCTGGTGGCTGGATCGCGGCCAGCACCGCAGCCGGTATGCGTTGCGGCTTCAGCGTTGTGCCGTTCACCCAGCCGATGCGGATGCTGCCTTCGCACACCAAGGTGGCCTGCACACTGGCTTGCTCCGGTTTCAGGAGCGCGCTTTGCCCGATTGTGAGCGAGGCGCGACCCGCTTCCTGCACCCGGGCTGTAACCAGAAGCAAATCGTCCAGCCGGGCCGAGCGGTGGTAGCGCAGCTGCGCATCGGTGACCACGAACATGCCACCGGTCTGCTCGCGCAGAGCCTGCTGTTCGATGCCGAGCGATCGCAGCCATTCGGTGCGTGCGCGCTCGAAGAACTTCAGGTAGTTGGCGTAGAAAACAATGCCGCCCGCGTCGGTGTCTTCCCAGTACACCCGCACCGGCAAAGCAAAATGTTGCCCCCACGCTCCGCCGCTTTGCGGGTCGCTGCCCCCCGAGGGGGCTGGCCCCGCCTTGGGGCGGCCCGGCGGCGGGACCGGTGCCTCGGCGTGTGACGTGGTCACAGTACGGCCTCCAGCCGCGCCACCGCTTCGCGCAGCTGGGCCATCGAATTGGCGGTGGAAAAACGCAGGTAGCGACTGGGGTCTGCATGGCCAAAATCGCGCCCCGGCGTGGTGGCCAGCTGGCAGCGGTTCATCAGCTCGAAGGCCAGCGCCCAGCTGCCGCCTTGGTCGGGCCGCGCGCCCTGCGGCGGGATGCCCCAGCGCTCGCACAGGCTGCGCACGTCGGCCCAGGCGTAGAACGCGCCGTCGGGCATGACCGGCACCGTCAGGCCCAGGCGGTTGAGTTCGGGAATGAAGAAATCGCGGCGGGCCTTGAACTCTGCGCGGCGGCGCTCGTATTCGGCCAGGCTGTCGGGCTCGAAGCACGCCAGCGCCGCATGCTGGGCGATGGTGCTGGCGCAAATGAACAGGTTCTGCGCCAGCCGCTCCACCACCGGCACCAGCGCGGGCGGCAGGACCAGCCAGCCCAGGCGCCAGCCGGTCATGTTGAAGTACTTGCTGAAGCTGTTGATGCTGATGACCTCGTCACCCAGGCCGTCGGGCAAACCCAGCGCGCTGTGGCCGTAGTCCGCTTCGTAGCTCAGACCGAGGTAGATCTCGTCCACCATCGTGATGCCGCCACGCTCGCGCACGAAGCGGGCGATGCGCTCCAGCTCGCTGCGCGCGATGCTGGTGCCGGTGGGGTTGGAGGGCGACGCCAGCAGCACGCCGCGTGTGGGTGGTGCCCAGGCCCGCTGCACCTGGTCGGCGCTCAACTGGAAGCGGTGCTCCGGACCCGATGGCAACAGCACCGCCGTGCCGTCGGCCGCTTGAACGAACTGGCGGTTGCACGGGTAGCAAGGGTCCGGCATCAGCACCTCGTCACCGGCCTCGATGAGCGCCAGGCAAGCCAATTGCAGCGCAGCCGAAGCCCCGGCCGTGACCACGATGCGCGCCGGGTCGATGGCCAGACCGAAGCGGGCCGCGTACCAGCCGCTGATGGCTTCGCGCAGCGCGGGCAGGCCGGTGGCAGCGGTGTACTGGCTGCGCCCGTCGCGGATCGCGCGCTCCGCAGCGGCCTGTACCAGCGGCGGGGCGGTGAAATCCGGCTCGCCGATGTTGAGTGTGATCATGGGCCGGTCGCCCGGCTTGGCGCGGGCAGCCTGCTCCGCAGCGGCCTTGGCCAGCTCCATCACGTAAAAGGGTTCGACCCGCTGGGCCCGTCGGGAGATCCTCATGCCGGTGCCAACCGTCGCATCAAGCGGCCGCAGGCGGGGCGGTGGTCTTGCGGGCGGGCGCCTTGGCCGGCGCCGCAGTCATCTCAAGCGGTCGCAGCTTCTCGGCCAGCTTGTGCAGCACACCGTTCACATACTTGTGCCCATCGGTGCCACCGAAGCTCTTGGCCAGTTCGATGCATTCGTTGATGACGACCCGCCAGGGCACATCCAGGCAGTGTTGGAGTTCGTAGGTGCCGATCCACAGCACACCGTGCTCGATCGGCGAGATTTCGGCCAGAGGCCGGTCCAGCAGGGGCGTGATCAGCGCGTCCAGCGCAGCGGCCTGGTCCACGCAGCCGTGCAGCAGGGCGTCGTAGTGCAAGCTGTCGGCCTTGTGGAAACCGGCCAGGTCGCGGGTGAAGGCGTCGATATCGGTGGCGGCATTGCGGCCCACGAGGTGCTGGTACAGCGCTTGCAGCGCGAACTCGCGCGCGCGGGTGCGGGCCGACTTGTCGGCGGCTTTGCGTGGCTTGGTGGGGATGGTTTCTGTTGACATGTTTGAAAGCCTTGCTGGCGTGAGGTGCGCTCAGTTGGGAACACCGCGGGTTCGGCTTTGCCGACCCGCAGGTGTTGCCCCCGTGAGGGGGGATGCGGCCACACGAAGTGGGCAAGCGACGGGGGTGGCCATGTCAACCGATGTTTTCCAGCACGTGGGCCATTTCCACGGCCACGCGGGCCGCGTCGCGGCCTTTGTCTTCTTGCCGCGCCACGGCCTGGGCCAGGTCTTCGGTGGTGAGGATGGCGTTGGCGATCGGCAGGTGGTAATCCAGCGCCAGGCGTGTCACTGCAGCGCCCGACTCGTTGGCCACCAATTCGAAGTGGTAGGTCTCGCCGCGGACGATACAGCCCAGCGCGATCAGGGCGTCGAAGTCGTCGCGCTCGGCCATCGCCTGCAGCGCGACAGGCACTTCCAGTGCGCCCGGTACTTTCACGTGGGTGATGTTTTTCTCCAGCACGCCCAGCGCCAGCAACTCGGTATGGCAGGCCTTGAAGAGCGCATCGGTGATGCCCTCGTTGAAGCGGGCCTGGACGATGCCGATGCTGAGTTTTTTGCCATCCAGCAGGTTGGCTGTGCCTTTGTCTGCGCCGAACATGTGCGGTTCCGTTTCTGTGGTGTTGGCTGAGGCGATCAGGCCGCGGTGCGGCTCAGGTAGCCGGTGATTTCAAGGCCGTAGCCGGTCATGCTCGGCATGCGGCGCGGGTTGCCCATGAGCTGCAT
>JALOSH010000033.1 GCA_025458545.1 Hydrogenophaga sp. | reverse complement strand
GCCGGAAGAATCGCGGGTGGTGCCGGTGGACGTGGTCGACAACATCAGCACCGCGCTGGGCGTGGCGGCGCAGGGCCGGGTGGCCACGCTGGCGCCTGCGTACGTAGGCGTGCTGGCTGTGAAGTTTGGGCTGGTCATGCGCCGGGTGGTTGATCCCGAGACGGTGCGCAAGGTGTGCCTCTACAAACCCACCACGCGCTCTCTGTCGCCTGCGGCTGAGGGGTTTGCCGAGCACCTGGCCCAGTGGCTGCCCACATGGGCCGCCCAGAATTCCTGATGGGTCTCTGTCGTTGTTCGGTCTGGTCGCGCGCGCTTCCAGCCTGAGTACAGCCTGCCCGGCGACCGCGCGCAGGGCCTGTGCAGATCAGCTTTTCTGCCTTACCGACTTCATGTCGCCAGTCATCCCATGTGCGTCTCTGAAAATATTTGTGCGTAAAAATAAATCTGTGCATAAAATGCGGACTGTGTGAATCACGATGCCCAGGCAGACGCCACTGCACGGAGGCTCAAAGAGAAAAAACAGGAGACGCTTCATGCTTCATGTGACCCGGCCAACCCCATCGCATTTCGGCATCTTCGTGACCGATGTCGAGCGCATGGTGACGTTCTACAAAGTGGTGTTCGGCCTGACCGAAACCGACCGCGGCGTGGGTCGCACTTTCAAAGCGCCTCTGGTGTTCCTGAGCGCCAATCCGGATCAGCACCACCAGCTCGTGATCGCCGGGGGGCGCCCACCGGAGGCGAGCTTCAGCACCGTCATGCAACTGTCTTTTGTCATGCCGTCGATCCAGTCGTTGCGCGACACACGCGACAGGGCGCTGGCGCTCGGCGCCTCCCGGGTGGTTCCGCTCAACCACGGCAATGCGCTGTCGGTGTACTTCGCCGACCCCGAGGGCAACACCGTCGAGATCTACATCGACATGCCGTTCTACATCTCGCAGCCGCATGGCGATCCGCTGGACCTGTCCCTGCCCGATGCCGACATCCTCCAGCAGACCGAAGCGATCTGCCGACGGGACCCGAGCTTCATGCCCATCGATGCATGGCGCGAGCGCTTTGTGTCCCAGGCGCCCGCTGCGACCTGATCCCAACCATTTGAATTTTTCAGTCGAGGAACTTTCATGAAGCTGCTTTCTTTCACATTGGCGGGTCGCGAGACCTGGGGCGCCGTCGTCGGCGATGGCGTGGTCGATCTGGGTCGGCGCATCCCTGACTGCGCCACCCTGTCCGACTACATCGCTTCTGGCCGCTATTTACAGGCCGCCAAAGACGTGGAAGGCGTGCCGGTCGACGCACCTCTGGCCGGTCTGGCCTATCTGCCGGTGATCCCCCGTCCTGAGAAGATCGTCTGCGCGGTGCGCAACTACATGGACCACCACCAAGAGGTGCTGGCCGCCGGCATGCAGCGCGAACTGTCCGAGGAGCCGCCGATCTTCCTGCGCGTCTGGCGTTCACAGGTCGCCCACGGCAAGCCGATCGTGCGCCCCCGCGTGTCCGAAACGCTGGACTGGGAAGGTGAGCTGGCGGTCATCATCGGCAAGCCCGGGCGCAACATTCCGGAGGCCAAGGCCTATGAACACATCGCCGGCTACAGCGTCTACAACGACGCCAGCGTGCGCGAATGGCAGTTCCACGCCAAACAGATTGCCTCGGGCAAGAACTTCGAGGACACCGGCGGCTTCGGACCGTGGATGGTCACCGCCGACGAGATTGCGCCAGGCCGTGAACTCAAGCTGGTGACGCGACTGAATGGCGAGACCGTGCAAAGCAGCCACACCGGTCTCATGATCTTCTCCATCCCGCGCCTGATCGCGTACGCCTCCACCATCTTCACGCTGGTCCCGGGCGACGTCATCATCACCGGCACGCCTGCGGGCGTGGGCTGGAGCCGCAAGCCGCAGTGGTTCATGAAGCCGGGCGACGTCTGTGAGGTCGAGATCGAGGGCATTGGCACCCTGGTGAACCCGGTTGTTGCGCAGGACTGAACGCATGCGTGCGATTCGTGTCTTCACGCCAGGTGGCCCGGAAGCGCTGACGCTGGTGGACATGCCGGATCCCGTGCCCACAGCGGGCCAGGTACGGGTGCGTGCCCAGTTCATTGGTGTTGGGCGACCCGATGTGTTGATCCGCAACGGCACCTACAAATGGATGCCGCCGCTGCCCGCCATCCCGGGCGCTGAAATGGCGGGAGTCGTCGACGCGGTGGGACCAGGCGTGACGCGCTGGCGCGAGGGCGACAGCGTGCTCGTGAGTGCGCGGGAGCTGCCGGTGCGAGGAGGGTGCTACGCGGAATCCATCGTGGTGGATCAAGACGCACCGTTCGCTCTGCCAGCAGGGCTGGACCCGACCTCGGCTGTCAGCGCTCCCAACCTGCAACTGGCACATGCGCTGTTTCTTGCAGCAAGACCGCAAGGCGCTCAGTCGGTGTTGATCACCGGCGCAGCCGGTGGCGTGGCCACCATGCTGGCCCAACTGGCCCGGCACCGGGGGATGACGGTGCTCGGTTCGGTCCGCTCAGAGGCGAAGCGACGGTTTGCGATCGAAAACGGCTTTGACGAAATCTTCAACACCGAAGTGGGTCCGCTGCCGCAAAGCGTGCTGGCCAGGACAGGCGGTCGGGGTGTGGACCTGGCCTTTGACCCGATTGGCGGCCAATCGCTGACCGACTGTCTGCACAGCCTGGCGCCCATGGGCACCGTGGTTTCCTACAACGCTGTCGCCGGCCTCCCGCCTGAGGACGTGTTTGTGACGCTGCGGGCTCTGCTCGGGCGCAGCCTCGCGGTGCGCTGCTTTTCCATGCACACCTTCGATGCCGACCAGGCGCTGCGCCGTCAGCTCATGGACGAGTCGCTTCATTTGTTGGCCACCGGTCAGGTCCGGGTACCCGGTGCGACCGTGCTCCAGCTGCACCAGGTGCAAGAAGCGCACCGGATCCTGGATGCCGGCGCCACGATGGGAAAGATCGTTCTGACACCTTGATTTCACCCCCCGCTGCGTCACAGGCACCACCCGTGTCCGCGCGCTTTTTTTTCCAGACCATAAAGGAGACAAGTCATGTTGCGTCGACAGTTTTTGCAAGTGGGTGCGGTTGCAGCCACTCCCTGGGCTTTGACCTCGGGCTATGCGCAAGCCCCCGCGTACCCTGATCGCCCCATCAAGATTCTTCAGGGCTTTGCGGCCGGTGGCAACGCTGATGCAATTGCCCGAGCCATTGGCAACGAGATCGCCAAGCCACTTGGGCAGCCGGTGGTGGTTGAGGCGCAGACTGGCGCAGGTGGGACCATTGCTGCCAACGCCGTCGCGCGCGCACGACCCGATGGCTACACTCTGTTGCTGGCCACCGGTGGACACACCGCCGCAGGCGCGCTGTACAAGTCGCTGCCCTACAAGACGGTCGAAGACTTCGAGATGGTGAGCACCATCACCTACTTCCCCTTCCTCCTTGTGACCCTGGCCGATGCCAAGCCGGCCACGCTGGCCGAACTGCTGGTTCAGGCACGGGCACAGCCCGGCAAGGTGGCCTATGGCACGGCCGGCATTGGATCCACCCACCACCTGGCGGGAGAACTGCTGGCCAGCATGGCCAAGGCCGAGCTGCTGCACGTTCCCTACCGGGGTGATTCCGCTTCCCTTACCGCCTTGTTGTCGGGGGAAATTCCCTTCATCATCGCGCCGCCGACAGCGGTCATGCCCAACATCAGGGGCGGGAAGCTTCGCGCCATCGCCACCACCGGAGCGCAACGCTGGGCGGGTTTGCCCGCAGTGCCGACGGTCGCTGAACAAGGCGTTGTTGGCTATGACGTCAGTTCATGGGCCGGCCTGATGGCGCCTGCCGGAACCCCTCGACCCATCGTCGACCGCCTCAACAGCGAAGTGCAGAAGGCACTTCAGTTGCCCGCCGTGCGCACCCGACTGGAAGAAATGGGCGGCGAGGCCAAGGGCAGCACACCGGAAGAAATGCGCGCCATGGTCGCGGCACAGACCCAGAAGTGGACCAAGGTCGTGGCCGACGCCAAAATTCCACAGCAATGAACCGCTTATGAGAGCACCTTATGTCCTTGATCGCCATTCGTAAACGCAGCCTCACCATCGAAACCCAGCACCACGAGGGAGGTCCTGCGCCGACGGTTCCGCTTCGGCAGGGTGCCGCCTGCGCCGTCATTCGCAACCCGTTCGCCGGCCGCTACGAGCCTGACCTGATGCCCTTCATGGCAGAGCTGCGGCGCCTCGGCACCGACCTCGCCACCGAACTGGCGCAGGCGCTGGGCTGTGACCAGGTGGAAACCTATGGCAAGGCCGCCATCGTGGGTGTGAACGGCGAGCTCGAACACGGGGCGGTCTGGCACGAAGCGGGCGGCTGGGCCATGCGCCAGGTGCTGGGTGAGCCCAAGGCGATCGTGCCCTCAGCGAAAGCGGTGGCGGGCGTGGGCTACCGCCTGATGGTGCCCCTGCATCACATCCACGCAGCCTATGTGCGCTCCCATTTCAACAGCATGGAAGTGGGCTTGCAGGATGGGCCGCGCCCGGACGAAATCCTGTTTGCCCTGGTCATGGGAACGGGGCCCCGGGTACATGCCCGGCTCGGGGGCCTCACCAAAGAACAGGTCTCGGTGCACGACGGGCAGCGCTGAAGTCCATCGCTGACTTCGATGCCGAAGCCAGCGATGTCCCTGACCGGGGTCTCCGCTCTGGCAGAAGGCCAGCAACGATGGACGCGGCCAGCAGGACGATCGAAACGGCGCGATCAAAGACCGCGGTTGCGGTACTTCTTGCCCCAAATGCCTGACTTTCCCGGCGCCATGATCGATTGCGGATCGAGCGCGTCTTTGATGGCCTCATGAAAGTCACGCAACGCCCCGTCGCCCCAGTTGAACGTCGCCATCACATCGTCCATCAGTGCGTTGTGGGTTCGGTATTCGCCGTAGCCTTCAGCGGCCGCTTCGTTGATCAATAGACGCATCAGATCCAGCGTTTCCTTGCGGTCCGACTGCTTGGACTTGTCGTAGAGGAACAAGCAGATGTGGTGCATCTCTCGCAGGCCGATGATGAATTGCGCGGCGTAGTCCTTGTTGTATTCGTCCGAGCGGCGCTTGACCATGCCAGCCTGGCGCAAGGCGTCTTTGCCATCGACGGCTGAAATGGGCGAGAAGGACACATGTGCGCCGTTGGGCAGCCAGTCCATCAGCTTCATCTCGTCCAGGGACGGGATGCCGTTGTTGATCTTGTGCCGGTCTTGCAAGACATGGGCGCCACGGTCACCGTTGTCTTCCGTGCGGTCGCGATGGGTGAAAAACTTGGCGCCAGGGATCTGCCCGAAGGCCTGCTGAATGATGCCCCAGGCCATCTGGATCATTTCTTCGGGTCCATACAGCGTGCCGTAGAAGTTCCAGTAACCCAGGTTCAGGGCCGCTTTCATCTTCTCGATGGCTTCGGGCGCCAAGGGGCCTGGGTCGGTTTGCCACTCGGTGCGCTTGGAAACCACACCCGCATCCAGAATGATGTTGCGCACCACCGGGACGTTCTGGATCGGGAACATGTTGATGCGCAGAGGCAGCATCGTGTCCATGATGGCACCCAGATCTTCTTCCCGGTCAAAGGTCACCAGGTAGGTCATGGAGGCTGGCGGCCGCTGCATCAGACCAATCCCCATCTTGGTCACGATGCCTAGGTTGGACTGGGTGAACAACCCGTCCGGGTAGGGGCCAAAACCGTAAGGGAACAACTGCCAGGTGTTGGAGCCGGGCACGGCACCCATGCCGGTGCGCATGATCCGACCGGTGGGCAGTACGACCTCCAGGCCGGTTTGCCACATGAAGTGGTCGCCGTAGGGGGTGTAGCCCACGCCGCGTTCGAGCGTGTTTCCGACCACCGAGCCCCAGCCCAGGTCGGGCGTGTCGATCATCAGGCAGGAGTTGGTCGCCTTCAGATGATTGGCCAAATCGAAGTAGGTCACGCCAGGCTCGACCAAGGCATACCCGAACTTTTCATTGACTTCCAGGATGCGGTTCATGCGCCGGCCCATGTCGACCACGGCCGCCCCCTTGAGGCGGGGCGACTTGCCGCCATAACCGTTGTTCTGTCCGGTGGAAATGGGCGACAGCGGCAAACCGAATTCGTTGGCCACCGCAACGATCGCTTGAACGTCTTCTGGCGTTCCCGGGCAGAGGACCAGACTGGGCGCGTTGTTCTCCGAGGGCTCCAGAGGGTACAGGTCGATGTAGCGGGACAGGGTGGCGAGATCGGAAATCACGTTCTCGACCCCAAGGACCGTTTCGATCTTGGACTTGGCCTTCTCAAAGGTGGCCACGTCCATGTCGGGTGGTAGCGCTCGACTGGTCAGAAGTTCTGGGATGGCTGCGGTCATGGTTTGTCTCCTTTTGGTGTTTTGGCGATTCAGTCAGGCCGACAGGCGGCTTCAGAACATGGTGTTGTTGTTGGCAGCGGTTTTGGGGACCTCCTGAATCACATCCCAGTGCTGGACGATCAGGCCGCCTTGAACACGAAAGATGTCCATCACGGCCATCACCTTCGATTCGGCCTGACCTGGCACCGCGAAGCGGGAGTGCACGACCACCAGATCGCCTTCCGCGATCACGCGCTTGATGTCGGCGCGCATGCCCGACTTGCTCAGCCAAGCCGGGAGCGCTGTCAGCACGGCTTCACGCCCGTCGGGCAGATTGGGGTTGTGCTGGATGTAGGTGGTGGGCGAGATGTATTTCAGAATGGCTTCGCGAGCCTGACCCTTGACGAAAGCCTGGTCGTAGAAGGCCGTCACAACCTCCTTGGGGCTGGCCGATTGCGCCATGGCAGGCGCCGCGATGCCCAGCATGGATGCAGCGAGCAGTGCGGCCGCCGCACAGAGACGCGAAGCACGAACCGCGCGGGATGCTGACTCAAGTGTGAAGGTCTGCAGACAACTCATGAAATGGCCTCATAGAAAAAAAAGAAAGCAGAATCGCGTCTCGGAAACTGCGAACGGATCGTAAAAGCCAGGGTGCAGGCCGATAAGCCTCCCAAAGCCAACAACTCTTTTCAGCTGAGTTAACAGATGGACGATCTTCGCCAGATGCAGGTGTTTGCTTCGGTGGTGCGCTACCGCTCGATGAGCGCCGCGGCAAGGGCTCTCGGCCTGACGCCATCAGCGGTGAGCCAGCAGGTGAAGGAGTTGGAGCAGCGCTCCGGGGTGACCTTGCTCTTGCGCACCACCCGATCGCTGACGCTGACGGATGCGGGCGAGCGCTTCTACAACGCCTGTGTGGCCATGGTCAGCGCGGCCGAGCGGGCGCGCGCAGAACTCGGCAGCGCGCGCACCGAGCCCGCCGGGGAGTTGCGCATCTCGGCGCCGGTGGGCTTTGCCCGGCACCTTCACCTGGCGTTGCGGGAGTTGTTGCATGCCCATCCGTCGCTCACACTCAGCCAGCGTCTGCGCGACGAACGAGACGATCTTGTCGCCGCCCGTATCGACCTGGGCATTGCATTCGGCAACCTGCCCGATTCCGACTGGTCGGCGCAGAAGCTGGGTAGCTTTCAGTTCTGGCTGTGCGCCTCGCCCGACTACCTTCGCCGTCAGGCGACGCCACGACGGCCCGAAGATTTGGCCGTCCATGACTGGATCCGGCTCGGCAGGGACATCGTGCCGACCGATGTCTGGCTGGTGGGCCCTGACGGGCAGACGGTCACCATTCCCGCCCGAGCCCGCGTGATGGCCAACGAACAGCAGGCCAACGAGTCGGCCTGCCTGGCCGGACTGGGCATCGGCCGGTTGTCCAGTCTCGACGTGGCGCATCTGGTGGCCAGCGGTCGGCTGGTGAGGCTGTTGCCGGATTGGTCCGTGCGAGAGCTCGACATCTGGGCGCTCACGCCCCAACGAGAGGCTCAGCCAGCCAAGGTCCGCCTGGCGGTTCAGGCCATCAAGCGCTACCTCAACGAGTCCCGGGCCGCCTGATCGGCTGCGTTGCATGGGTCTTGCCGCATCTTTCAGCGCGGCTTCTTGAATGCGGGCTAACAGGTCTTGTGAAGGAGAACCGGCTTATGCCGGATGCCGGTTGTCACTACGATCCATCAGTCCTCTTTTCAAACTTCAATCGAGACCTCATGAAACAGATCAAGACATTCCTGTTGATGGTGTTCATGGCACTGTCGTTTCAGGCCATGGCACAAGAGCCGCCCAAGGGCACCTCCTGGCTGGTGAAGGAGGGTGCAGGCGTCAAAGTGCACACCTACATGAGCCCAACTTCGATGTTTGCCAACACCAGTCACGTGATCGAGCTCAAGGACCAGCTGATCGTGGTGGATGGACAGTTCTTCTCGCCCTACGCCTTCGAGCTGAAGGCGCTGACCGACAAGCTGGGCAAGCCCATCAGCAGGTTCTACATCTCCCACGACCACCCTGACCACTACCTTGGGTTCGGCGACGCCTTCCCCACCGTGCCGGTGTACGCGCTCGAAGAGACCAGGGTCGCGATCCAGAAAGACGGCCCCGGTGTGCTGGCTGCGCGCCAGAAGCGTTTTGGTGCCTTGATCTCGAAGACCCTCAACGCACCCAGCTTTGTGCAGAAGCCAGGACAGGAGCGGATCGCGGGCGTGGACTTCATCTTCGAGAGGTCGGTCGACAACGAGGCTGCGGTCTCGCTGGTGATCAAGATCCCGTCGATCGGCGTGTACGTGGCCCAGGACATCGTCTACAACCAGGTGCACCTGTTCATCAGCGGCGACACCAAGGGCTGGAAAGAGGCGCTGCGCAAGATCAAGTCCAAGAGCGCGTACAGCACGATCCTCAGCGGCCACGGCAAGGAGGGCGGAATGGCGCTTCTCGACGCGAACCTGGCCTACCTCGACTTCGTCGACGAAGCCCTCAGGACCACGAAGTCCAAGGAAGAATACAAGGCGCGGATCCTGGCCCGCTTCCCCGACTACGCAGGCGTGCAGCTCGTGGACATCTACCTGGCGGCTTACCTGAAGAACAACAACTGGAAATGACGACCTTCTTCTGTGGCCATGCACCTTTTGCTCATTCCGGAGCTTGAGCCAGGAGTATGGCCTCGACGTTTTGCAAGGTGCTCATGATGTGCTCTTTCAGGAGCAGGCAGGCCGTAGGCGCATCCCGGCGCAGCGTCGCGTCCATGATCCGTCTGTGCTCAGTGGACTTGCGTTTGAGCGACTTGCGGTAGCGGGCCGAGAATCGCCGGTAGCGCTCAGCCTGGTCAAACAGACTGGCACTCCAGGCGAGCTGTCTTTTCGACGGGCAGGCGGCAATCAGTGCCATGTGAAAGTCGCGGTGCAGGGCGCTCCAGTCTTCATCGAGCACCACCGGGCCATCACTGAGCCGCGATTCCTTTTTTTCCAGCCGGTGGAAGGCTGCCACGATGTTGGCTTCCCAGGTGTCTCTCCCTTCACGAATGGCGTCTTCCAGCGCTTGCACGTCGAGCAAGAGGCGCATGCGGGTGATGTCTGCGAGGTCTGCTGCCGACAGCGGCGCCACACGGAACCCGCGCCGCTCGTCCGCACGCACCAGCCCTTCCTGGGCGAGGCGGCTCAGAGCTTCGCGAAGCGGGCTGCTGGACACGCCGTAGGCCTTTTGCAGTTCGTCTACCTTCAATTTGGCGCCGGCCGCAAAGTTGCCGATCAGGACATCCTTGCGCATGCGCGCGAAGGCCTGATCCACCAAGGGTGTTTCAGCCATGAGATTGCTCCTTGAGGTGCGGCATGGGGATGCTGGAGGGTTTATCCACGCACTGTTTCAGCGCGCTGGCTCTGCAGAATCTGCGTGTGAAACGCCGCCATCTGCTGCTCCAAAAGCAAAACCTTGCGTGGCAAGACCGCCTTGGCGGCGATCAGGGCTGCCAGGTTGAGAGAGCCACGGAGCAGTTTGCCGTACAGGCCGACCGAGGAGATAGGGCACTCGGCGGTTGCGATCAATGACGTTGTTTCCACCGTACGATTTTATGCACAAAATTGATTCTGAGCCTGAGAATCGTCGGATCAAACAAGGTTTCTGTCATCCCTTCCAGCCAAGGCGAGTCGAGACATCAACCGTCGCATGTTGGACTGCCCGGGCCATCGCTGACAACCATGCCCACGGTATTTGGTCCGGGTTGCCCACCCGCTGCTCACGCTGCTGTATTACATCGGTGCTTCTCGCACCAGCTTCATCGTGGGCTCCGGTTCGGTGCCAGCTCGGCCATGGATCGCACGCGGTTCAGATTGTGCAGTCGCTGTTCAGTTGCGTGGTGTGGGACTTTCGAGGGTCCTATCTGCCATCGAAAAGCGGTCCATTCACGCGCTGGCTTCGGACCCAATGCCAGCGGTTGCAGAGGCTCGATCCGATCATCCTTTGGTCGTTGGTTCAAGCCCAACACGGCCTATCACCATAACCGTGCTATAATTCAAGGCTAACGCGGCTGTAGCTCAGCTGGATAGAGTACTTGGCTACGAACCAAGGGGTCGTGGGTTCGATTCCTGCCAGCCGCACCAAATGAATGGCCCACAGCCACAAGCTGTGGGCCTTTTCATTTCAGGGCCTTGTCGTCCGTTTCATCCACCCACGTGGACCCCAACAGCATGAGCAAGGCCTTCACCCGAGAGTCCGATCAGGACGATGAAGACGATCTGCCGACCGTCGCCAACTTGCCGGGCAGCAAGAACTACATCACCCGTGCCGGCTACGAGCGCTTGCGTGCCGAGTTGTTCGCGCTGATGGATGAGGAGCGCCCCAAGATCGTGGACATTGTTCATTGGGCGGCCAGCAACGGGGACCGCTCGGAAAACGGTGACTATCTCTACGGCAAGAAGCGTCTGCGCGAGATTGATCGCCGCATCCGATTCCTGAGCAAACGCCTGGAGATAGCCGAGGTGGTCGACACCTCGATGCACCATGGTGGCGATCAGGTGTTTTTTGGTGCCACCGTCACCTATGCCGATGAGAGCGGTGCAGAAACCACCGTCACCATCTTCGGCGTGGACGAAGCGGACAGCGCTCTCGGACAAATCAGCTGGATCTCGCCTGTGGCACGTGCGCTGTTGAAGTCTCGGGTCGGCGATAGCGTGCGATTGACCGTGCCCGGTGGAGTGCAGGAGCTGGAGGTGTTGTCGGTGAGCTACCCGGCTCCAGGTTCGCATACCTGACGGCTTGTGACGCTGCGCCTTGAGCACCGAGCTGGTGCGTTTCAGGCTGAGCAACACCTCGGCCAGGTGCTGTCGATCGCGCACCGCCACCGTGAAGCGGATGTCGGTGGCCGTCTGGGCAGGTTCATCGCCCATGTCCACATGCGTGATGTCGGCCTCGGCGGCTGCAATCGCAGACGCCACGCGTGCCAGCACCCCTTTGCCGTTCGTCACGGTCACCACCAGCAAGGTTTCGAAAGGCCGCACCGGCTCGTCGGCCCATTCGACCTGCAGGAAACGCTCGCCATCGCGCGCCAGCAGCCGTTTGCCCGCCGGGCAGTCGTCGGTGTGCACGATCAGGCCCTCGCCCCGGCCCAGGTATCCAACGATG
>JALOSH010000365.1 GCA_025458545.1 Hydrogenophaga sp. | reverse complement strand
CCGGCACCGTGCTGGCCAAGGACGTGCCGGTGGGGAACACCACCGTGACCACGGTACAGGGTCAGACCTTTCGCCTGAGCCGCTCCGGCAACGCGTTGTCCATCCAGGACGCTCGGCACCGCCATGCGGGCGTCACCGCCACCGACCTGCAGGCCAGCAACGGCGTCATCCATGTGATCAACCGCGTCATCCTGCCGCGGCCCTGACGGCGGCTGAGACCACCCGAGAAGCCCCGCCCCGCTGGGGCTTTTTCACGCCTTGGTTTTGCCCAGGTTCCGCGCGGCGGCCTGTCGCAAGGCGGCGCTCAGCGTGTCCAGCACGTCCGAGTTGAGGTTCCAGCAGTGCCAGAACAGCGCCACGCCCAGCCGGTGGCGCGGCGAGAGGTTGACCAGCTCGCCGCTGGCGATGAGTTCGCGCACCCGCAGCTCGGGCAGCACGCTCACGCCCCAGCCGGCCTGCACCGCGCGCACCTGGCCTTCGCTGGACGGCACAAACAACTGCTTGAGCACGACACGCTGCAAACCATAGGCCTGCTCCACAAAGGCATGCTGCAGGTGGTCCTTGCGGTTGAAGGCGATGAAGGGCAGCTGGTGAAAGTTGTGCGCGTTCAGCCCCTTGGGGCAGTGCCGCGCGGCATACCCGGCCTCGGCCACGACCACGTAGTCCATGGTGCCCAGCGCTTCCATCTTGCAGCCGCGCAGCGCCTGCCCGAGCGAGGTGACGCAGCCGAGCACCTGGCCCTCGCGCAGCCACTCGTGGGTGAACTCCTGGTCGTCGGTGATGATTTCGATCGGCAGGCCGCCCTGCGCCAGCGCATCGAGCGCGGGCAGCGCCCAGGTGGAAATGCTGTCGGCGTTGATGGCCACCGAAATGCGCTCTTCCTCGCGCCCGCCGCCGGTGGAGCTGGGCGCCAGCTCCTTCAGGTCTTTCTCCAGGTCGGCGCGCAGCAGCCGCATCATCTTCGCGTGCTTGAGCATGAGCTGCCCGGCCTGCGTGGGCTTGAGCGGGCGGCTGCGCACGATCAGCACCGTGCCCACCTGCGCCTCCAGCGCGCGCAGCCGCTGCGACACCGCCGACTGGGTGATGGACAGGCGCTGCGCCGCGCGCTCGAAGCCGCCTTCTTCAATGATGGCGGCCAGGCATTCCAGGGCGTCGGGATCGAATGTGCTCATGGCGGAATGGGGATCAAGAGGGCGATCCGGCATCATTAGCCGATCTGATGACAAAAATTTTAAGTTAATTTCACTTCACTTGCGACCGGGTTTTTCCCATACTCCCGCCCAGTCAGGCCATTTTTTGCTGGAGTCCATCATGCAAGTCGTCGTTCTGGGTGCCGGGATCATTGGGGTGAGCACCGCGTGGCATCTGCTGCAGCGCGGGCACGAGGTGACGCTGGTGGACCGCCAGCCCGACGCCGCGCTGGAAACCAGCTTCGGCAACGCGGCGCAGATTTCGGTCAGCTACTGCGAACCCTGGGCCAACCGCGAAGCGCCGCTGAAGGCACTGAAGTGGCTGTTCGACCCCGAGGGCCCGCTCAAATTTCGCCCGCAGCTGGACCCGGCGCAGTGGACCTGGGGCCTGCGGTTCCTGGCGCAGTGCAACGACACGGCGTTCGAGCGCAACGTGGCGCAGCTGGTCGCGCTGGGCAGCTACAGCCACGCCGCGCTGAAAGACGTGGTGGCCAGCACCGGCCTGCAATACAACCGCCTCACCAAGGGCATCGCCCATTACTACACCAGCCAGAAATCGTTCGACGAAGCCGGCGCCGCCGCCGATCTGATGCGCCGCCACGGTGTGAACCGCCAGGTGGTGAGCAAGGACGAGCTGCTGAAGATCGAACCCGCGCTGCGCGCCTTTGCCGACCGCATCGTGGGCGGCACCTACACCGAGAGCGACGAATCCGGCGACTGCCTGGCCTTCACCCAGCAACTGGCTCAGCGCTGCCGCGACAAGGGCATGCGCTCGCTGATGGGCCACGACATCCAGCGCATCCAGGCCAGCGGCGGCCAGGTGGACGCGGTGAGCGTGCGCGACCGCGCCTCGGGCCAGACGCTGGCGCTCAAGGCCGACGCCTTTGTGGTGGCGGCCGGGTCCTACACCACGGCGCTGATGAAACAGGTCGGCGTGCGGGTGCCCATCTACCCCGGCAAGGGCTACAGCGCGACGCTGCAACTGCTCAAGCCCGAAGCGGCTTCACAGGTGAGCATGATCGACGACCAGCTCAAGATCGCGATCTCGCGCCTGGGCAACCGCCTGCGCGTGGCCGGCACCATCGAACTCGGTGGTTTCGACCTGTCGCTGGACACGCCCTTGGCGCGCACCCGCTCGCAGATGCTGGTCAAGCGCATCGAAGAGGTGTTCCCGGGCGTGGCCGACACCCGCACCGCCGAAGAAGGCGGCGACCCGCAGTTCTGGACCGGCCTGCGCCCGGCCACGCCGACCAACATCCCGCTGATCGGCCGCACCCAGGTGGGCAAGCTGTGGATCAACGCCGGTCACGGCACGCTGGGCTGGACGCACGGCGCCGGCTCGGGCAAGGCGCTGGCCGAACTCATCAGCGGTGAAGTGCCGGCCATGAACTTCGGCTTCGTCGGCGTCCCGAAACGCAGCCACGCGATGCAAACCGCCGCCATGGCCTGAGGCCGTCGGGCCGGCTCGCCGCAGCGGCTCGGATCAGCTGCTCTTCTGCACCTTGACCGGCACCACCGGCGGCGTGGCTTTTTCGGGAACGATGCGCTCGCTCATCCAGCGCAACAGGTCCAGCCACATCTGCCGCATTTCGGCGTCCAGCGGCGTGCGGAACGCGCTGTTGAGTTCGATGGTCACCACCGGCATGCCCTTGTGCACGCCACCGTAGTTGCCCAGGCTGCCGGGAAAGATGCCGACCTGGTCCAGGTAGAGGCGGCCGAGCCGGGCCGGTGGCACGTCCAGCACGCCGTAGGGCGCGTGGATGCTGACGATCAGATCGGGCTGGAAGCGCTCCATCTCTTCGTGCAGGTACTTGGACTCGGGCTCCGACAGCGGATTCGGCCCCGGCCAGCGGCGCGGATCTTTGCGGGTGCGCTTCTCCCAGTAGACCTTGGCGTCGCGCTTCCAGTTGGGCGTGGGAAAGTTGCGGTTCAGGTCCACGCCGTTGGCGTTGACACGCTTGGCCGGGCGGGCCATCAGGCCATCGGGGTTGAGCGCGGGGATGAAGCGCCAGTGGGCGTTGGAAGGCGTTTCCACCGCGCGCTGGATCCAGTGCAGCGCCAGCGAGGCGGACGACAGCTCGTCGCCGTGAATCGCACCCACCACCAGCACCCGGATTTTGGGATCGGGGGCGATCACGTCGCGCGCGTAGAGCGTGCGGCCCTGCACCGAGCGGCCCTCGGTGGGCTGCAACTGGGCCGCGTTACACAGCAGCGACTTGACGTTGGGCAGTCGGGCGACGAACTCGGTGCAAGGGTTGCTGCCGCCCGATGCAGAACGGGCGGCCGGTGTGACCGACTGCGCCAGCAACGGGGGCGTTTGAAGGGTCAGACACAGTGCCACCAGCCCGCCCAGACGGGCGATGGGAAACCGCAGGTCGCAGGGGTCTTGGCGCATGGGCTCAGCAAGGGTTCGTTCTTGGCGCATGAGGAATGATTCTATTGACCCGCGGTGAAGCCGCCGTGAAGAAGCGGTGTCCGACGGTGACCGTCCGCCGCTACCGATACGGCCGCCACCGATCACCCGTCTTTTTCGCCCGGCTCGTACAAAGTCTCGCGGCCCATGCGGTCCAGGATCAGCTCGGCGGTCCACGGCAGCATCAGCGCGCCGCAGCGGCTGTCGCGGTACAGGCGCTCCAGCGGCAGGTGCTTGAGCATGCTCTGGCCGCCGCAGGTGCGCAGGGCCAGGCGCGCGATGTCGTTGGCGCCTTCCATCACGCTGTAGTGCGCGGCGTACAGGCGCAGCTTCTCGTCTTTGCTGGGGTTGGGCTTGGCCTCGGCGATGGCGCGCGCAAAGATGCTCTTCATGTTCTCCAGCTGGATGCGCATTTGCGCCACCGCGATCTGCTTGGTGGCGAACTGGCGCCGCTTGACCGGAGGCTCGCCCGGCACCTCGCCGCGCAGGTACCGCACCGTGAAGTCATACGCTGCATTCGCGACACCCAGGTAGGTGGGCGAGAGCGTGAAGAACATGGCCGGCCAGGTCTGCGCGCCTTTGAAATAAATGCCGCGCGGCATGAGCTGTTCGGCGTCGCTCACGAACACGTCCTTGAAGGCCAGGTTGCGGCTCACCGTGCCCCGCATGCCCAGCGGGTCCCACTCGCCGCTGATGCTGAAGCCTTCCGATGCGGCGGGCACGCTGATGTAGAGCGTGTCTTTGGCATCCGGGTGCTCATCGCCCTTGTCTTCGGTGCAGAGAATGCCGTAGTAGTCGGCCGCGCCAGACAGGCTGGCCCAGATCTTTTTGCCGTTGATCAGCCAGCCGCCGTCGACTTTTTTCGCCGTGGTGCCGAAGGGCGCGCGGCCCGCGGCGGCGGCGGTGCCTTCGCTGAAGGGCTGGGCGTAGAGCTTGCCTTCGCGCACGATGCGGTCGAAGTGGAGGGTGCGCCGCGCCGCGTGCTCGCTGCGCTCGGCGTCG
>JALOSH010000364.1 GCA_025458545.1 Hydrogenophaga sp. | reverse complement strand
CACCGTGACCGCCTCGGCCTTGAGGTGGGTCTTGAGGGCCACCAGGTTCTTGAACAGCAAGGGATCGTTTTCCACCAGCACCACCTCTGCAGCGCCGCGCGACGCGGCTTCCAGACCCAAGGCACCGGTGCCGGCAAAGGCATCCAGACAGCGCAAGCCGGTCATATCCTGACCCAACCAGTTGAACAGGGTTTCGCGTACCCGGGCAGGTGTGGGGCGCAGTCCGGGGCGATCGGCCACGGGCAGCGGGGTGCGCTTCCATTGGCCACCGATGATGCGAACCTCTTGTGGCGCGTTGACGGTGGGACGGGGCGCAGATTTTTTCATGCGCCGAGCTTACCAAGCCGGATTGACAGCGGAGTTGAGAAACCCATCCGGAGAGAAATGCCGACAGCCAGAACGCGGCGGAACTGGCTTTGCCAGGCCGCACCGCGTTGCCCCCTTGAGGGGGTCGCGCGCAGCGCGGCGGGGGTGGGCTAAGGCTTTCCGCCGACCACCACGGTGACCATGCGGTCGGGTTGCAACACGCGTTGAAAAGCCCGCCGGATGTCGGCCGCGCTCACCCTTTGCACCTGGTTGGTCCAGGTGTCCAGGTAGTTCAGCGGCAGTCCATTCCAGGCGATGTTGGCCACGTTGTCGAGCAGTTTGCGGTTGCTGTCGAAACGCAGCGCAAAGCCGTTGACCAGAAAGTCTTTGGCCGATGCCAGCTCTGCTTCGGTGGGGCCTTGCTGCACGAACTGGCGCACCACGTAGCGTGCCACGCCCAGCGCCTGATCGGCCTGGTCGGGGCGGGTGCTCAGGCCTACCTGGAACGCGCCCGCGTGCAGGCCGGGCGAGAAGTAGCTGTACACGCTGTAGCTGAGACCGCGCTTCTCGCGCACCTCGGTGGTCAGGCGGGAGACGAAGCCACCGCCGCCCAGGATGTAGTTGCCCAGAAACAGCGGGAAGAAGTCGGGGTCGTTGCGGCGGTATCCGGGCTGGCCCAGCAACACCTGCGCCTGGGCCGCATCGAACGGCACGCGCTGGTCCAGCGCAGCGGTCAGCGCCTGCACCTCGGGCACTGGGGGCAATGGCTCGCAGCCATGGGGCGCCAGCGCGGCCACGAGCTGGCCGACGATGCGCTCGGCGGTGGCACGGTCGATGGCGCCCACCAGGCTGACGTGCGCGCGGCAGGCCACTGCGTGGCGGCGGTAGAAGGCGCGCATGTCATCGACCGAGATGGCGCCCAGCGTGGCGGCGGTGGGTTCCTGCCCATAGGGGTGGCTGCCGTAGACCGCGCGGGCGAAGGCCCGACCGGCGTGGGTGGTTGGTCGGTTCTCCGCTTCCCTCATCGCATTCAGCATGCGCTGTCGGTCTCGCTGCCAGACGGCGTCGGGCCAGCCCGGTGCGGCCATCTGACGGGCGGCCAGCTCCACGGCCGCATCGAGCAGGGCCGGTTCGGTGAGCGTGCGCAGCGAAAAGCTCAGGCGTTCGCCGCTCGCGCTGGCGCCGAACTGCGCACCCAGGTCCAGCCAGGCTTCGCTGAGCTGGTTCTCATCGAGCGCGCTCCGTCCCTCGTGCGGTGCCACACCGCCCGACAACAGGTCGGCCGTGGCACGGGCCAGGCCCGCCTGCGCAGCTGGATCGCGGCGGCTCCCGCCGTCGATGTCGACCTGCACATCCAGCATAGGGATGGTCGGACTCGGCACGAAATAGACGCGAGCGCCGCTGGCGTGCGTCCAGTGTTCGATGGGCAGGGCCGCGTGGGCCGGTTGCAGCACCACCAGCGCCAACACGGCCAACAAACCAGCTTGAAGACGGAAGAAGGACATGGGGACTCTCAATGACGGGTCAATGCCGGGCGGGGCCCGCTGGGCGGCGGCGCGCGGCGGCTGGCGTCGGGCACCAGCACGGCGGTGGTGAGCTGGTCTTCGCTGAACAGGCGCTGCGCCACCGATTGCACCTGGGCCGACGTCACGCCGCGCAGCAGCTTGAGCAGGCGGGTGCCGGTCTGGATGTCCATGCCGTTGATCCAGTAGCTGCCGAGTTCCTGCGCCTGACTGAACACCGAGTCAAGTTTGTAGACTTCGCTCGCGGTCCACTGCGTCTTGACGCGCTGCAGCTCGGCCTCGCTCACGCCATCGCGCGCGACACGCGCCACCTCGGCCTTGAGCGCGGCAGCGGCCGCATCGGCGGTCACGCCGGTTGCGGGCACAGCGCCGAGCATGAACGTTTGCGGGCCACGACCCATGAGCCCGTACGACGCCCAGGCACTGTCGGCACTGCGCACCCCGCCACTGCCCTGCACCAGCGCGCGGTCCAGCCGGGCGCCGCTGTGGCCATCGAGCACGGCCGACAACACGGTGAGAGCCAGCGCGTCCTGGCTCGCAGAATCGTCGCCGCCCCGCCAGCTGGGCGCCTTGTAGGCCAGCACGACCATGGCCTGATCGGCGGCGGCGCGGTACTCTAGCCGCCGCGGCCCGGTCTGCTGGGGTTCTTCCCGCGGTTTGCGCGCCGGCACCGCGCGGGCCGGTATGCGACCGTAGTGTTTCTCGGCCAGCTTGCGCACCTGCTCGGGGTCCACATCGCCCGCCACCACCACGGCGGCGTTGGCCGGCATGTACCAGCGGCGGTAGAAGTCGCGCACATCGTCCGGCGTCATCGCCTCCAGGTCGCTCATCCAGCCGATGATGGGGCGCCGGTACGGACTGGCCTGGTAGGCCATGGCGTTGAGCGCCTCGAACATGCGCGCCCGTGGCGACTCTTCGGTGCGCTGGCGCCGCTCCTCTTTGATGACCTGGATCTCGCGCTTGAACTCGTCGTCGCTCCAGCGGTTGTTGGCGAAGCGGTCCGCTTCGAGCTTCATCACCGCCTCCAGGTTCTGCACCGGCACCTGCTGGTGGTAGGCGGTGGCGTCTCGGCTGGTGAAGGCGTTTTCGCGCCCGCCCAGCGCCGCCACGCGGCGCGATAACTCACCGGGCTTGAGGCTGGGCGTGCCTTTGAACAGCATGTGTTCCAGCGCATGGGCCACGCCGGTGGTGCCGTCCACCTCGTCCATGGAGCCCACG
>JALOSH010000363.1 GCA_025458545.1 Hydrogenophaga sp. | reverse complement strand
TCAAGAAGGGCCAGGAAGTCGAAGCCATCGTGCTGGCCATCGACGTCGAGCGCGAGCGCATCTCCCTGGGCATCAAGCAGCTCGACGGCGACCCGTTCACCACCTTCGTGTCGGTGAACGACAAGGGTTCCATCGTGACCGGCAAGGTCAAGACCGTGGACGCCAAGGGCGCTGAAATCGACCTCGGCGAAGACGTCATCGGCTACCTGCGCGCCTCCGAAATCAGCCGCGACCGCGTGGAAGACGCGCGCAACGTGCTGAAAGAAGGCGATGAAGTGACGACCGTGGTGACCAACGTCGATCGCAAGACCCGCAACATCCAGCTGTCGATCAAGGCCAAGGACATGGCTGACCAGAACGAAGCCATGCAGACCCTGAGCCAGCAGTCCGCTCGCGAGAACGCCGGCACCACCAGCCTGGGTGCGCTGCTGCGCGCCAAGCTGGACAACAACTGATCGTCACAGGTCACGCGTCGAGCGTTCGGCACTGAGCGGCCCGAGACATCCTGTCTTCGAGTCGATCCACGCCGAACGCCAGACGCTTCAAGCCCTTCCGTCATGACCCGAAGCGACCTCGTCGAAGCCCTGTCGGCCCAGTTCAGCCAGCTCACCCACCGCGATGCAGAGTTCGCCGTCAAGGCGATCCTGGACGCGATGGGCGAGGCCCTGGTCAAAGGGCACCGGATTGAAATCCGGGGCTTTGGCAGTTTCACCGTGAACCGCCGCTCACCCCGCATCGGGCGCAACCCGCGTTCGGGCGAGAGCGTGATGATCCCGGAGAAGCGCGTGCCCCATTTCAAGCCAGGCAAGGCGTTGCGCGAAGAGGTCGACAAGAAGACCGCCGAGATCCTGGGCCGCGACCCTCAGCCGCCCACCTGATCGCTACAATCGTCCGACCACTGAGGGGACGACTTGAAATACCTGATGTGGCTGCTCAATGCAGCCATTTTTTTTGCCCTGTTCGCCTTCGCGCTGAACAACCAGGAAGCGGTGACGCTGCACCTGTTCTTCGGGGTTCAGTGGCAGGCGCCGCTGGTGCTGGTACTGCTCTCGGTGCTGGTGCTGGGTGTGTTCCTCGGGGTGCTCGTGATGTTGCCGCTGTGGTTGCGCGCCAAAAAAGCCCGGCGTCAGGCACCGGCGGCGTCGACCCAGGCGCAGTCGGCGTTTGGCGGCGACTCCACCCTGATGCCCGGTTCGCGCGACACCCGACATGGAACTTGATTTCACCTGGCTGCTGTGGGGCCTGCCTCTGGCCTTTGCGCTGGGCTGGGGAGCCTCTCGCCTGGACATTCGCCAGTGGCGAGCGGTCAACCGACAGACACCCAAGGCGTACTTCCGAGGCCTGAACCACCTGCTGAACGAACAGCAGGATCAGGCCATCGACGCCTTCATCGAGGCGGTGCAGGGGGACCCCGACACCGCTGAACTGCACTTCGCGCTCGGCAACCTGTTCCGCAGGCGCGGCGATTACGACCGCGCCGTTCGTGTCCACGAACACCTGCTGGCCCGTGCCGACATCAACCGCAAAGACCGCGATCGGGCGCAGCACGCTCTGGCGCTGGACTTTTTGAAAGCGGGCTTGCTGGACCGCGCCGAGGCTGCACTGCACAAGCTGGAAGGCACCTCTTTCCAGGGCGAGGCCCTGCTGGCCTTGCTGGCCATTTACGAGCGCTCACGCGACTGGCCTCAGGCCAAGGGTGTGGCCAGACGGCTGGAAGCCGCTGAACAAGGCAGCTTCACCACGCGGCTGGCGCACTACCTGTGCGAAGAGGCCGAGCAATTGCAGCGCGCTGGCGATGCAACACAAGCCCTCCAGCGGCTGGTTGAAGCGGTGCAACAGGCTCCCCAGCTCGCACGCGGCTGGATCGCGCTGTCGGCGCTCAAGGCACAAACCGGCGATGCCCTGGGCGCCTTCGCCGCGCTTGAGTCGCTCGGTCAGCAAGCGCCCCAGGGACTGCCCTTGGCAGCGGCGGCCTTGGCCAACCTGGCCCGGCAGACCGGCCAGCAGGCCCAGGCTTCGGCCTTGTTGCAGGCCTGCCATGAGCGTGCACCTTCGTTGGATGTGACCGAAGCCCTGGCCAGTCTGGACGCGGACCCGAGCGCGATCCGCGCGCGCTACCTGAACCACCTGGAACGCGAACCCTCGCTGGTGATTGCCACCCGTTGGCTGGCCGGTGAGACGCTGTCGGATGCAGCGGCGCAACCGCTGGTGATGACGGCACTGGAGCAGGCCAGCACCCCCCTGAAACGCTACCGATGCGCCGCTTGTGGCTTCGAGGCCAGCCAGCATTTCTGGCAATGCCCGGGCTGCCAGAGCTGGGACAGCTACCCGGCGCGGCGGGTGGAAGAGCTTTGAGATCCATCACCTGAGACTGGCGCATTGAGAACCGCCTGCGCCTCGACCAGACAGATCGCCGCCGCGCGTCCAGCCACCCGGGGCTGAACGTCTTCCGGTGCCCCTCTCACCACGGGCTGGCGCCATGAAACCCGCACATGGGCTGCCCACTCACATCCGCTGAGGTCAACGGCTGAAGCAACCCATGCTCGGAAGCCAACCGCAGAGAGCACCGCCACACAGGCCTCAACGCTCTCTGCATGCCCCACGAAAGCCTTCACATCTTCCCCGGCAGCCACATCACCAACTGTGGGAACCACCACAGCAAACACACGGCCAGCACCATGCAAAAGAAGTAGGGCAGGCATGCCCAGGCGATCCAGTTGATCTCGCGCTTGGTCATGCCTTGAAGCACGAAGAGGTTGAAGCCCACAGGCGGTGTGATCTGCGCCATTTCCACCACGATCACGACGAAGATGCCGAACCAGATCAGGTCGATGCCAGCAGCCTGTACCGTGGGAATCAACACGCCCATGGTCAGCACGATCATGGAGATACCGTCGAGGAAACATCCCAGCAGAATAAAGAACAGTGCCAAGGCCACCAGCAAGAGGCCTGGCGAGAGTCCCAGCGAACCCACCCACTCGGCCAGGTGGCGTGGCAGGCCAAGATAGCCCATGGACAAGGTCAGGAACGCGGCCCCGGCCAAGATCAAGGCCATCATG
>JALOSH010000362.1 GCA_025458545.1 Hydrogenophaga sp. | reverse complement strand
GATCGCCGAGTGGCCTTGTGCCGAAAGGCGATACCGACTGTCGTCGGCCCAGTTGAACCGGCTCTCCGTTTCGCTGAAGCGCAGCGTATCCGCAAAGAACAGGTCGGCGCCTGCCTCGAAGGCCGCATGCGCATCGGCGCTGAAGCTCTCGGTCCAGCGGTCGTCGGAGTCCAGGAAGGCCACGTACTCCGTGCCGCGCGGCAGCATGTCCAATCCGCTGTTGCGTGCGGCACTTGGGCCTGCGTTGGCTTGTCGCACGAGCTGTACCTGGCCGCTGGCGATCCAAGCTGCGTCGAGCTCGGCATCGGCCGGAAGCGGTGAACTGTCGTCGACCACCAGCACCGTCACGCTGAAGGGCCCCGCCTGCGCCAGCACCGACGCCACGGCGGCGTTAAGCAGCCCGGCTTGCCGCTGGTAGTAGGGGATGACGACCGCGAGGGTCGGTTTGGTGTCAGCCATGCCGCCATCCGATGAGGCGCGCGGCTTCATGCCGCAGCGGATGGGCGAACAGCATCATCGCCAGCAGCCAGCACAGCGCACCAGCGCTGCAGACCAGGGCCAGCTCCGCAAAGCGTGGTGCCGCAGCCTGGGCGAACCACGCATCCCCCAGGTTTTGTGCAAAGAGCGCGCCCGCGCCAGTGGCCACAGCCATGGCGTAACAGCGCCAAAGGCCGCGCACCAGGGTTCCCAGGCGTAGGCCGATGACGGCGCGCAAGCTGAGATAGGCCAGGAACGCCTCGGCAACCAGGCCAGCCGCGATGAAGAAGACGACGATCTGCAGATCGAACCAGAAGGAAGAACCCAGCAGCAACACCTTCAGCACCGACACCGTCACCTCCAGGCGCACCAGCGTGCCCACCGCACCAGCTGCGGTGAGTGCGGCGCCGCAGATGGCAAAAGGCGCCGAGGCCAGGTGCGCCAGGCAGATGATCGTGGCCAGTCGCGTCGAGGCGGTCCACTGGTCGCCGAACATCCAGGGAATCAGCGGGTCGGCCACGATGGCCAGCAGCACGAGCAGCGGCGCCGTGATCGCCACCAGGTTGCCAACGGCCTGAAGGTAGCGCTCCGATCCACTGGCGCCCTCGCGCAGCTGGCTGGAGAAGATCGGGAAGAACACGGTGCGCATCACTTCCTGAACCTTCTCGACCACCATCGACGTGAGGCTCATGCCGCGGCTCAGATAGGCCACGTCGGCAAAGCCCAGCGTCTTACCCAGGATGAGGTCGGGCGCCGCCTGGCCGGTCGAACTGGCGATGCTGGCGCCCGTGGCGAGCCCGCCGAAGCGCAGCACCTCGCGCAGGCCATGCCTGGTCGGCAGCAGCCAGACCTCGCCAGGCCGCCAGAGCTGTATCAGCAGCACCTTGCTGAGCTGCATGGCCAGGCTGCCCCAGGCCATGCTGAGATAACTCTGGTCCATCCAGGCCGCGGCGATCGTGACCAGGGTCTGGACCACAGCACCCGCGATGTTGAGCCAGGCGATGCGTGTGAACTGGAGCTCCCGGCGCATCATGGCCAGCGACGGCGTGCCAAACGGCATGGCCACGAAGTTGAGTGACGCGAGCAGCAGCACCTGCAGCACGCCTTCGTGCGCGTACAGGCGCGACAGTGGCCATGCCAGCAGCGCCACCAGGAGTGCCACGCCCCACGAGAAGAGCAGTGCCACGCTGAATGCGGCGCGGAACTGCGGCTTGCCTACGCTGCTGGCCTGGACCAGGTATTGGCCCACGCCGAATTCCCGGAATATGTGAGCAAAGCCCAAGAGCGACACAGACACCGAGAACACGCCGATCTCGGCTGGCGTGAGCAGCCGCGAGACCACCACGACGCTCAGCAGGGACAGCGCAAAAAGCACTACCTGGCTGAGGGTGGTGACCTTCAGCGCGCTTCGGTAGCTCATGCTGGCATCAACCCGGCGCCGAAGCAGGCGCTGTAGGCGCTGTAGGCGCAGGATCGGCCCACTGCCCCTTTTCGCGCAGCCGCGTCTCGAGCTCGGGCCTCGGGAATCCGTTCAGGCGCGCCGCGTGCGCGCGGGCCAGTGCCTCGGGGTAGAGGCCCAGGTCGAAGTAGGTCATCCCGATGTTGAAGTGGGTGAGGCCGTTGTCGCCAGCCAGCGTGGTCGCAAATTCCAGTTGCGCCTTCGCCGCGGCGATGTTCTTGACACTGCCCAGGTGCCGGGCAAACAGCATCCGCACGATGACGTCGTCGGGCGTGAAGCGGATGGCACGGTCGAAGTAGCAGTCGATCGTGTACTGCATGTCGCGCGGCTGCGGGTTTCGGCTGCGTTCCACGAACCGCATGATGGCCAGGAGGCCGCGGTGGTGGTTGGGCGAGGTGCGCATCAGGTAGGACAGGTCGCCACCGATGGTGGCGCTCTGCCCTGCGAGCAAGGCCTCGACCTTGGGCGTGAAATGGAAGCGTTCGACGATCTCGAGCGAGCCGCGCTGCGTGCGGTAGTCAAAGGGCCCGTAGCCTCCGGCCTCGCGCTGGATCGGCCCGCAGGCATTGGGCACCTGCTGTGCGTGTGCGCCGCTGAACGCCGCCACGGCTAGAGAGGACGTCAGAGTTACGCGGGCGATGATCGAGTACAGCACGGTGGTGGCGGCAGAGATTCTGCGGAAACGGCGGGAGTACCGTGGGCGCCGGGATGGTAGACGCAGGACAGGGCCGAACCGCTTGCGGGAACGTGGCGGAATTCGCGGCGGGTGGGCCGACTCGACCAAGCGTCTCGTCAGGCCCGGAGCGCGACGCGACTGACGCCGCCTGGCCCGTCGGGCAGCCAGCAGGCGCCCCGTGTCGGTGCCCCGACACGACGCAGTTGCAAGGAACCCACCACACTGAACATCACACGGCCTATCTCCACGGCCCCCAGCCGCTGGTGCGCCCGCATCGAAGCTGCGTTGAACCGGTTGATACGACTGAAGCTCCAGCGCACGCCCCGCGCCGCGAGGTCGTCGTCCACGGCGCGCCACAGGCGTGCCATGGCCCGTCCCAGCCGCAGCCGCGGCTCGACGTACACGTCGTAGTCCCAGACGCAGGTCACAGGGTCCGCGATCTCGTAG
>JALOSH010000361.1 GCA_025458545.1 Hydrogenophaga sp. | reverse complement strand
CAGTTTGCTCCTTGGCCGCTCAGGCGCTTGACGGTCCACCAGCAGATTTTCAGATCCAGCCACAGGGACGCTTCGTGCGTGTAGCGCAGGTCGGCTTCGAGCCGCTGCGCTTCGGTGGAGTCGGAGCGGTACAAGGCCTGGGCCAGGCCGGTGATGCCCGGGCGCACGCTGCAACGCTGCGCCCAGTCGGCTTCGGTGTAAAGACGCTTCTGCGCGGGCACGTCGGGCCGGGGGCCGACCAGGCTCGGCAGTTCGTCCAGGCTGGTGCGGCGGATGAAGCGGCCCACGCGCGTGATGCGCGGGTCGTTGGCCGAGGTGAAGTAAGGGCCGACGCTGGCCGCGTTCTTCACCATGCTGCGGAATTTGAACATGCCGAACTCCCGGCCCTTGCGGCCGATGCGCGTCTGGCGGAACAGCACCGGAAAGCCGCTTTCAATGGCCACCGCCAGCGCCGTGCCCAGCAGCAGCGGGCTCAGCAACAGCAACAGGCACAAAGACACGCAGACGTCGAACAGGCGCTTCATGCCGCGCGCCGGTCTGGCACCGGCATCGCGGCCGCGATCTGCCCGATGGCGGTTGCGATGCGGCGGCGGTCGGATTCGGTCTGGTTGGCGTCGCGCAGCGCCAGGGCTTTTTCGGCCGCCCGCAGGCTGGCCACCTCGCGCTCAAAGCCGTCGGCCGTGGTGGCGTCGTGAAACGTGCGCGACAGGATCACCGCCTGCGAGCCCAGGCGCAGGTGTTCGGCCAGCACGTCGCGCCCGGGCAGCAGGCCGCCGTCCAACCGGGCGATGCCGCCGAACCCGAAGCGCAGGCCCTGCGCCCGTGCCAGCCGCGACACGCCATCGAGCAGCCCCAGCGCCAGCGGCTCGAACATGAAGCGCTGGCGCAGCGACAGGTGCAGGTCGTTCAGGCCCACATAGATTTCTTGCAGGCCCTGAGTCGCCACCCATTCCGGGAGAGTTTCGAAAGCGCCCGAGGTTTCCAGCAGCGCCACCACCGGCACGCGCCCAGCCACGATGGCGCAGAACGCCTGCAGCTCCCAGGCTTCGGTGAACATCGGCAGCATCAGCAGGTCGGCGCCCTGCGCCAGCACCGCGTGCACCTCGGTGTCGGTGTCCGGGTGCAGCGGGTTCACCCGCACCATCAGCCGGGCGCGCTGCAGCACCGCCTTGATGCGGCCCACGTCGTCCAGCGTGTGGGTGCTGATGAAGGTGTTGCGCCCGGCCTGGCGCTCGGCTTTGCCGTGACGCTCCAGATCGACCCACAGGCGCATGCCCTCCAGTGCATCGCAGCGGCGTGCGAATGCGGGGTCGTTGGTGATCTGGATCAGGTCGAGCATGGGCGGCGGAAATTATCGCCGCAGGGCGCGCCGCAATCCCGGAGACGACAGCCAGGCAACCGCCAGCACCGCGAGCGCCGCCGTGAGCGCCATGCCGAGGCCAGTGAGCCGGTCGGTGACGGGCCAGGACGAGCCCAGCCAGGCGGCGCCCAGCGCGGCCGCGGCGGCAGGCAAGAGGTCGCGCCAGGCCAGCACACCGTGCAGGTATTCGCGCTCGCGCACCAGCAGCAGCAGGGCGGCGGCCGCCAGCGACGCGTTGATGGCCCACATCACACGCGCGCCATCGGGCCCGTCGGCGGGCTGCCCCAGCCACACCAGCGCGGGCAGCAACACCAAAGCCCCGAGGTAGGCCAGCACCGCGCCCTGCAGCCGCCCGGTGCTGGCCATCAGGGCCAGCAGCACCGCCAGCAGCGCCTGCGGCAGCAGCGACCAGGCGCCGACGCGACCCCAGTCGCCGATCTGGGCCACCGCTTCGGGCGGCATGCGGCCCCAGCCAAACAGCAGGTTGGCCAGCGCGGGCGCCGTGCCCGCCAGCGCGGCGGCGGCGGCGCAGGCCAGCACCCAGGCCAGCACGAAGGCCTGGCGCAGCGCGTCGCGGCGCGCGGTGTGGGTGCCCGCCGCCGGGCCGCTGGCGAACGCGCGGGCAATGCCGGGAAAGGCCAGCGTGGCCACCAGTTGCACCGCCAGCACCAGTGGCAGCTCGACCAATTTCCAGGCGTAGTTGAAGGTGGTGAGGGCGCCTTCGCCCCCGGCCGATGCCAGGCTGCGCGCCACCAGCGGCAGGGCCAGCGGCAGACCGGCGCTGGCCAGCGCCCAGAGCCAGACACTGCTGCGCGGCCAGGCGTCGTCGGCCACCGCGTCGACCACAGCTTCTGGTCCCGAACCGCTGGTGGTCGTGCCGCCTGCGAGACCCATGCGCCAGCGCAGCCAGGCCAGCCGCAGCCCCATGGCCAGCAACAGTGCCAGGCCCAGCAGCGGCACAGGTGCCAGCAGGTCGTGTGGCCACTGGCTGGCGATCCAGAGCAGGGCGGCGATCACAACGGCGTTGACCACCAGGTTGGCGCCGTACATGCCGGTGAAGTCGCTCAGGTGCTGCAAGCGCGTGGTCCACAGCGCGGCCAGCAGGGCCAGCGGCAACGCGGCAGCGCTCCACACCAGGGCACCCTGGGCGCTGGCGCGGGCCGCGTCCGACAGACCCGGCGCGAGCAGCAGGCTGATCGCATGCGGTGCCAGCAGCAGCACCATGCCCACCACACAACCCACCATCAGCAGCAGGCCGCCCAGTCGTTTGAGGCTGGCCACCTGGGCCGGTGAGCCCTGGCGCGCCCACAACGGGAGCAGCACATAGCCCAGCGCGCCCGACACCAGGATTCCGGTCAGCAGATCGGGCAGGGTGAGCATCAGGATCGCCACGTCGGCCTGGCCGGTGACACCCAGTGCCGCGGCCTGCACCGACTCGCGCAGCAGGCCCAGCACCCGGCTGGCCAGCAGCAGTGCGAGGGAGACCAGACCGGCGCGCATCAACATGCGCCGCATTATCAGGTCCGGTCCCAACCGTCCGTCGCCGGGGCGGGGCCCACTAAAATGCCCGGTTCGGCGCCAGCGCCGCGATCTCTGGATCGCCTTCTTGTTCTCTCTCCATTGGCCCTTGGGCCTCACCTGCCTGCACCTATGTCACAAGCCCCCAACCCCAGCCCTGCGGCCGAGAACCCCGTGGTCGCCGCGCACGACGACAACCAGCTGATCGCCGAGCGCCGCGAGCACCAAGGAAGCGCTGGAGGCCAACCCGGTGCGCGCCAGCGTGTCGGGTCGCATGATGCTCAAGCGTGTGATGGGCAAGGCCAGCTTCGCCACGCTGCAGGACGCTTCCTTCGGCCCCAGCGGTGGCCGCATCCAGATCTACCTGAACACCGACAGCGTGGGTGCGCCGATGCTGGAGACCTTCAAGCACTGGGACCTGGGCGACATCGTGGCGGCCGAGGGCGTGCTCATGCGCACGCGCACCGGCGAGCTCACCATCCACGCCGACCAGATCCGCCTGATCACCAAGAGCTTGCGCCCGTTGCCCGACAAGTTCCACGGCATCCACGACCAGGAAATCAAGTACCGCCAGCGCTATGTGGACCTGATGACCGACGAGGGCGCGCGCAAGCGTTTCGTCACCCGCAGCCAGGCGCTCTCCAGCATCCGCGACTTCATGGTCAGCCACGGTTTCCTGGAGGTGGAAACGCCGATGCTGCACCCCATTCCCGGTGGCGCCAACGCCAAGCCGTTCAAGACGCACCACAACGCACTGGACCAGGAAATGTTCCTGCGCATCGCGCCCGAGCTGTACCTGAAGCGCTTGCTGGTTGGCGGTTTCGAGCGCGTGTTCGAGATCAACCGCAACTTCCGCAACGAAGGCATCAGCGTCCGCCACAACCCCGAGTTCACCATGATGGAGTTCTACGCGGCGTACTGGAACTACCACGACCTGATGGACTTCAACGAGCAGCTGATCCGCCATGTGGTGAAGCGGGTGCACGGCGACACGCCGCTCACCTACAACGGCAAGCCGGTGGATGTGACCTCGCCCTTCGAGCGCCTGACCATTCGTGAAGCGATCCTGAAATACACCGACGCGGGCGAGGGCGTGGACAGCGCCGAGTGGCTGATTCCCGCGCTGCGCAAGCTGGGCATGACCGAAGCCAAGCACCAGCTGAGTGCGCGCAGCCTGGCCAGCCTGCAGGTGCTGTACTTTGAAGAGACGGTGGAAGAAAAGCTCTGGAACCCGACCTTCATCATGGAGCACCCGACCGAAATCTCG
>JALOSH010000360.1 GCA_025458545.1 Hydrogenophaga sp. | reverse complement strand
GCGCTTGGTCGCTGTTGAGCGCTGCGCTGAGTTCGGCGTGGGTGGCGGTGGCGTTGGACAGGTCGATCGACTCGCTCTCTTCGATCAGCGGGCAGACCCAGTAAACCTGCCGCCCTTCGGCCACCTGGGCGCGGATGCGCTCGATCACTTCGTGGCGGCGCTGGTCCGAAACCACCTTGGTCACGATGGGTGTGCGGCCGGGTGGCAGTTCGTCGATGGTGGAGACGTCGAGGTCGGCGTAGTAGCTCATCGCCAAAGTCCTTGGAATCGGCGTGGCAGACATCATCAAAAGGTGTGGCTCTGAATGGGGCTCCCCCCCGTCGCTTGCGCGCTGCGCGTCGCCGCTCCGCCCCTCAAGGGGCAACGCGAGCGGACTGGCGGAGCCAGATCCGCCGCGTTCTGGGCTTTGGGCTCCCCCGCTGGCGACTGGCCCCATCTTGCTTCTCAGCGCCAGCCGCTGCGCCACCCCAAACCGGTGCTGCTCGTCGATGATGGCCAGCGCCAGGTTTTTGAACTGCACCTGCTCCTGGATCACCGCGTGCGTGCCCACCACCAGCGCTGCCTCTCCGCTGGCGATCAGCGCCAGCATTTCGGTGCGCTGCTTTTTTTTCTGGCTGCCGGTGAGCCAGGCCACGCATTTTCCCAGCGGCGCGAGCAGCGGCTCCAGCCAGCCGATCAGCTTGGCGAAATGCTGCTCGGCCAATATCTCCGTGGGTGCCATCAGCGCGCACTGCCAGCCGCTGTCGATGGCGATGGCGGCAGCGAGCGCAGCCACCACGGTTTTGCCTGAGCCCACGTCGCCTTGCAGCAGGCGGTGCATGGGCACGTGGCGGGCCAGGTCGCGAGCGATCTCTTCGCCCACGCGGCGCTGTGCGCCGGTCAGTGCAAAGGGCAGCACGGCGAGCAATTGTTCGTGCAGGCCGCCGGGCATGGTGTGCAGTGTTGGCGCACGCAGCGCATCGCGCTCGCGCTTGGCGGTCAATTGCGAGAGCTGTTGCGCCAGCAGCTCCTCGGCCTTGAGCCGCTGCCAGGCCGGGTGGCTGCGGTCTTCGAGCGCGTCCAGCGACACGTCTGGACCAGGGTGGTGCAGGTAGCGCAACGCGTCGCGCAGCGTCCAGGTGCCGTGCACCACGCGCTGCAGGCCGCCCAGCAGTTCGTGCGGGATGGATTCCGACAAGTCCGCCCGCGCCAGCCCGCTGGCCACCACCTTGCGCAGGTAGGCCTGCGGCAACTGGGCGCTGGTGGGGTAGACCGGGGTGAGCGCGTCGGGCAGCTCGCCGCCGGCCGCGTGAAAGGCCGGGTGCATCATGGTCTTGCCCATGAAGCCACCGCGCACTTCACCGCGCACACGCACCCGCGCGCCCACTGCCAGCGCCTTCTGGTGCGAGGGATAAAAGCTAAAGAAACGCAGGGTGCAGGTGTCCGAACCGTCGTCCAGCGTCACCAACAGCTGGCAGCGCGGGCGCTGGGTGATCTCGCTGTGGGTGATGCGGCCCTCGACCTGCACCGTCTGCCCCTCGCGCGCGTCGGCGAGACGCACCACGCGGGTCTCGTCCTCGTAGCGCAGCGGCAGGTGCAAGGCCAGGTCGATGTCGCGCACCAGTCCGAGCTTTTGCAGTGCCTTCTGGGGCGCAGAAAGTGCCTTGGCGGGCGTGGGCTGTGCGGCGGGCATGGGACAATTCTGCCTGTCTTTGTATCCACCCCTCCACTTGGAACGGGCCTTGTCCGGCCCTCAAGCAGCATGACCACCTCTGATCCTGCGGCACGCGTCTTCACCGTCGCCGACTTTGATTTCTCTCTCCCAGAATCCCTGATCGCGCAGCACCCAGCCGCCGAACGCAGCGCCTCGCGCCTGCTCGATGGCACCGGCCCGCAACCGGCGGACCGCATCTTCCGCGAGCTGCCCGGCCTGCTCAGAGGCGGCGACCTGCTGGTGTTCAACGACACGCAGGTCGTGAAGGCCCGGCTGTTTGGCGAGAAAGCTTCGGGTGGCAAGTTCGAAGTGTTGATCGAGCGCGTGCTGCTGCCTCACGAAGCGCTGGACCGGTCCGGCCAGGAGGTGGTGGCGCACATCCGCGTGAGCAAGAAGCCGCAACCTGGCGGCCTGCTGCACCTGGCCGGTGGGCTGCAAGGCGGCGGATTCGATGCCGTGTTTCTCGGCCGCTGGCCCGACGAACAAGGTCAACTCTTCCGACTGCGCCTGACCGGGCCGGCCGGCGAAACGCCCTACGAGTTGATGGCGCGCCACGGCCATGTGCCGCTGCCGCCCTACATCACCCACGCCGACGACGCCGACGACGAGCGCCGCTACCAAACCGTGTTCGCGCGCGTGCCCGGTGCCGTGGCCGCGCCCACCGCCGCGCTGCACTTTGACGAAGGCGTGCTGGCCGCGCTGGAAGCGCAGGGCGTGCAACGCGCGAGCGTGACGCTGCATGTGGGCGCCGGCACCTTCGCGCCCATGAAAACCGAGCGCATCGAAGAACACGTGATGCACCACGAGCGCTACGCGATCCCGCCCGAGACCATTCAGGCCATCGCCGACTGCCGCGCGCGCGGCGGCCGCGTGGTGGCGGTGGGCACGACCACGGTGCGCACGCTGGAAAGCTGGGCCAAGACCGGCGAGGTGCAGGGCGACACCAACATCTTCATCACCCCGGGTTTCGACTTCCGCGTGGTGGACCTGCTGATCACCAACTTCCACCTGCCCAAGAGCACGCTGATGATGCTGGTGAGCGCCTTCGCCGGGTACGAACCCATCATGGCGCTGTACCGCCACGCGGTGGCGCAGCGTTACCGGTTTTTCAGCTACGGCGACTCGATGCTGCTGGAACGGTCAGCCTAGATTCAAGAAAACCCGACCGCCCTCCACCTTCACCGGCCAGGTCTTGATCGGCTGGGTGCAGGGCGCCAGCGTCGCATCGCCCGTTCGCAGGTCGAAGCGGCCCTGGTGGAACGGGCATTCGATCTCGTGGCCTTCCACGAAGCCGTCGCACAGCTTGGCGTTGCCGTGGGTGCAGGTGTTGTCGGTCGCGAACACCTCGCCGTCCACCGCGAACAGCGCGATGTCC
>JALOSH010000359.1 GCA_025458545.1 Hydrogenophaga sp. | reverse complement strand
ACTCTTGGATGCGGGGCGGTTTCACGGTGTGCGAGGGCACCGGGGTCAAACCGACCGCCGCGAGTTCACTCACGTCGGAAGGAAAGGATTCGCCGCAGGCGTGCATCTTCTGCGCCAGAGGCTCGTCGGACATGTGCACCACGAACTCGCCGTTGTGCAGGATGTTGGCGGCGGTGTCCTTGAGCCTGCCGTCGGCCAGGCGGTTGATGCTGATCATCAGGATCGGCGGGTCTTCACCGATCATGTTGAACATGGAAAAAGGCGCCGCGTTGACCACTCCATTGGCACCCAGCGTGGTCACCAGGGCGATCGGCCTGGGCACGATCAAGCTGGCCATCAGTTTGTAGCGCTGGTAACTGGTGATGGCGTTGAAATCGACTTCGGTCATTTGGGAAGGACTTGTGCGGTACGAACACCAAGCGTACAAAAAAGAAAGGGCCATCTCATTCTAGGACCGAAGGAGATGGCCACGGCGGTGCAGCCGGAAGGCGCCGCGTGCGATCAGGTGACCACTTCCACCTTGGCCCGCTTGGCCACCGCCGTCCAGTTGGTGACTTGCGACTGGATCAGCTTCACGAACTCATCGCCGACCACCGGCGTCTTGCGCGGCAGGGTCTGGATCTCGTCCAGACGCTGAGCGATGTCGGGCTTGGCCAAAATCTCGGGAATGAGGGCGGTGAGGCGCTGCGCAATCGGTGCTGGCAGGCTCTTGGGCGCTGACAGCCCCAGCCATTGCGAACCCACGATGGACGGCAGGCCTTGCTCGGCAAATGTGGGGATGTTGGGCAGGCCGGGTAAACGGCTCGTGGTGGAGACGGCCAGGGCGCGCAGCGTGCCGCCCTTGAGCTGCGCGACGTTGGTGGTCACCGGATCGAACACGCTGTCGATCAGACCAGCCATCAGGTCTTGCATGGCCGGCGCACTGCCCTGGTAAGGCACATGATCATGTTCGCGAGCCCCCCCGTCGATCTTGAGCAACTCACCAAACAGGTGGTTGGCCGAACCGATGCCCGAGGACCCATAGCGGACCGGCTTGGTCTTGGCCGCTTCGATGTACTGCGCCAGCGTCTGGTAAGGCGATTGGGCACGGACCAACAACAGCATGGGGGCTTCCACCAACATGCCCATGTGGGTGAAGTCGTTGACCGGATCAAAGGGCAGTGTGCGGCGGGTGGCCGCGGCAAACACGTGCACCGAGGCATGGCTGACCAGCAGGTTGTAGCCGTCGGCGGGCTGGCGGCTGGCGTATTCAGTGCCGATCAAACCGCCCGCTCCGGCGCGGTTGTCGACAATGACGGATTGCGAGATCGCTTGAGACAATTGGGCATGCACCCAGGGTGCGGCGACGGCGGCGGTGCCAGCGGCCAAAAAATCACGGCGTTTCATAAGCTCTCCTAGGTTTGTGGGGGTTCGAATGGGTCGCTGAAAGAGATTTCAAGTCGTCCACCTTGCGAGCAGCGCACATTTCATGCCAGCAACCACACCGCTGCCGACCACTGTGGGCATGAAAGTTGCGCCCAAGCGATGGGCTGGACCACCGCTGCCTTGCGCCCCATGCACCGATTTAAGGCAACATGAAGAGCACGCACCCCTCTGGAGCATTCACCCCTTCCCAGGCGCCACCGCCCATCCACCCCCGTCCATCCAGCCATGCACCCGACCGATTCCCGGCGATTCCTTCTCATCAATCCAAACACCAACGAACAGACCACCGAACGCCTGCGCAAAGTGCTGCTGCCGCGGTTGCCGCAGCACGTTCGCCTGGACGTGAGAACGGCGCGCTTTGGTGCCCAATACATCGCCTGCGAGGCCAGCCATGCGGTGGCGGCGCACGCCTGCCTCGATGCCTGGGCCAGTGACCTGGCCGAATCGCCGGTGCAACCGGACGGTGTGCTGATCGGCTGCTTCGGGGATCCTGGCCTGTTTGCGCTGCGCGAAGCCAGCGCCTGCCCGGTGACCGGTCTGGCCGAAGCTTCCTTCATCCTGGCCGCACAGCGGGGGCCGTTTGCCATCGTGACCGGGGGTGAGCGCTGGAAGCCGATGCTGATGCGACTCGCGCAGGGGCTGGGTCACGACCGGCTGTTGCGCCACATCGAGACGGTGGCGCCCAGCGGCGGCGCGCTGCAAGCCGATCCGGAGATGGCCATCCGATGCCTGGCCGAGGCCTGCCTTCAAGCGGCCCGTACCGGTGTGGAAAGCATCATCCTCGGCGGCGCTGGATTGGCGGGCTACGCCTCAAGCTTGCAGGCTCAATGCCCGCTGCCACTCATCGACAGCGCCACCGCAGGGCTCGAAGTCTTGTTGGGCCATCTGGGGCCGGCTGCCACGCAGAGAGTGAACGGTTTCCACGCCCAATGGAAGGACATGCCCCCTGCCTTCGTCCATTCGTGACCGACGGCGGTGGCTTCGGCCCCTGGAACGGCTGGAACGGACCGGCCACCGCTCAACCGCGGTTTCGATGGGAGCGCCGGAGCTTTTCCCGTCGAATCAGGAGCGCCCAGCCCCAGTACACCACCGCATAGGCCAAGGTGCCGAGCAGCAAACCCGCCAGGGGAAACCCCACCAGCAAGGCTGGACCCCAGGAAACGATCTGTTCCCAAAGCGCCGATGGCCAGGTGGCGGGCGCGGACCAATGCCAGTTGACGAGCGCGGCGGGGGGCGTGACCGGTGCTTTCTCAGGCACCACGAAGGAACCGAGGTAAGCCGCCAGCCCCCAGATCGGTGCCATGGTGAACGGGTTGGTGAGCCAAGTGGCGGCCGCGGCGGCCGCAACGTTCGCCCTGAGCGCGACCGCCACCAGCATGGCAACCGGCATCTGCAGCGGCACCGGAAAAACGCCGATACCGATGCCCAAGGCCACACCCAGCGCCACCCCACGCCGATGCATCACCCAGAGCATGGGATGACGATGCAGGTATTGGCTCAGCCATCCAAACCCTTTGGTTTCCTGCAGCGTCTGAGCGGTGGGCAACCAGCGGCGAAGGCGTCTCTTGAACTCGGCCATGAAGCGGTCTGAAAGTGGTGGAATGCGCCCAGATGCTGTGAGGTGCAGCATCCAGAACCCACTGAGCTTAACCCCGAGTGGCTGAATGCAGTTCGCCCGGTCAAAAGCCCCGCACAGCTTCCCGATCAGGACTCGTCATGTCCAGCACGGGCCGAGCCTGGTCACTTCTTCCTCGGTGACGGGTTGGAGCAGCCGGGGCGCGCCAGGTTCTCCGCCATGCCGCTGTTTTGGCTCAACGCGTGCGGCGGTTGGATGGTCCGGCGGTGGCATGGACTGGCCGACGGTGGTCGAACAACGGCTTGGTCACGCCCTCGTCACGGCGATCGGTATTGGGCTGCAGCTTGGTGATGCCTTGCGGTCGCCCGCAGGGCCCCAAGCCGCACAAGCCGCAAACAACCACGAACCCCACCACCGGCGGCGTGCCTGGCCGCAGGGTGTTGACCACATTCGTGCTGGCCAGCCAGGTGGGCCACAGCGTCCAGCGTGTCCTTCACCCATCGACCGTTGGAAATCCTGGAGGGCGAGCCGCCATCGGATTGGAGTCCGCGCAGCCCGTCCATGGCCACCGCCCGCCCACAAGGTGGCTCAGACCATGATCCGCTGCTGGGAACAGGACGGCCCAAGGTGGACTTGTCGGGAGTCGACGCGGACTCACCGCCGACAGGCACACGAGTGCGATGCGCGACCACCTGGGCACGCTGCTCGCTCGCACGGTGGCCCGAGCCCGAGAGTGTGTTCAGCGCGCCGGCCTCACCGATAGCACGCTCGATGCCATCGGCCTCAGCAGCGGCTCGTCGGCCCTGCTGCCTTTCCAGCGCGCCCTGAAGGCCGAGTTCCCCGGGGTCGCCATGGTCGAAGGTGACCTGTCTGGTGGTGTGGCCTCGGGGCTGGCATACAGCGGGGCGAGAACTTGCCTGCGAAGATACGGTCCGAAACTCTGCCGACATTAGGGATCAAATTGTGAACACAGGAGATCGAAGCATGCGCACCGCGTTGTCCCGTCTGGCTGTCATTTCTACCGTGGCTGGCCTGTCGGCCTGTGCCGGCTACGCTCCGCCCATCGACCAGGTGGGCCTCGACCGCGACGCAATCGTGGCCCGCATGGGACCGCCCGACATGCAACGCCAGATCGCTGGCGGCAGTCGGCTCGAGTTCCCGCGCGGGCCGTACGGCGTTCACACCTGGTTTGTGTACCTCGACGCCAATGGCCGCGCCACCCGCTACGAGCAGGTGCTCACCGAAACCAACTTCCTGCGCATCAATTCCGGCATGAGCCACGATGAGGTCCGTCAGGTGCTGGGTCGCGCAGGCGAGGTGGAGGAGCTGGGCCGCAACCGGGGGCAGGTGTGGAGCTACCGCTACGACAACCCGTTCTGCCGCTGGTT
>JALOSH010000358.1 GCA_025458545.1 Hydrogenophaga sp. | reverse complement strand
CTGGCTGCAGCACATGGAGCCCGCGGGTGTGGGCGCGCGCGACCTGGCCGAATGCCTGCGGCTGCAGATCGAGGAGCTGCGCAACAGCCCCGAGGCGCGAGCTGCGCTGGCCATCTGTGGCCAGCCCATGGAGCTGGTCGCCAAGCGCGATGTCAAGCGCCTGTGTGCGCTCACCGGCCATGACGAAGACACCGTGCGCGCCGCGCTCGCGCTCATCGCGCGGCTGGAGCCCAAGCCAGGCCGCCGGTTTGTGGACGTGGAGCGCAACGTGGTGGTGCCCGACGTCATCGTCGTGCGCGCCGGGCGCGGCTTCAAGGTCACGCTCAACCCCGACGTGATGCCGCGCTTGCGGGTGCACGACATCTACGCCAACGCCATGCGCGGCAACCGCGGCGGCCGCGACGGTGGCGCCAGCGGCGAAGCCGGTCACGCCGCCATGCAGCAGCGCCTGCAAGAGGCGCGCTGGTTCATCAAGAACATCCAGCAGCGGTTCGACACCATCCTGCGCGTCTCCAGCGCCATCGTCGAGCGCCAGCGCAACTTCTTTATGCACGGCGAGCTTGCCATGCGTCCGCTGGTGCTGCGCGAGATCGCCGACGAACTCGGCCTGCACGAATCCACCATCAGCCGAGTGACCACCGCCAAGTACATGAGCACACCCTTCGGCACTTACGAACTCAAGTACTTCTTTGGCTCCAGCCTGGGCACCGAGACCGGTGGCAACGCGTCCAGCACCGCGGTGCGCGCGCTGCTCAAGCAGTTCATCGCCTCCGAAGAGCCCAAGAAACCGCTGTCGGACAACCAGCTCTCCGATCTCCTCAAGGAACAGGGCATCGAGTGCGCGCGCCGCACCGTGGCCAAGTACCGCGAGGCGCTGCGCATCGCCCCGGCGAATCTCAGAAAAGCCTTGTGAACCAACTCAAACTCTTCCTCCCCTGCGCCGCCGGTGTGGAGGACCTGCTGGCCGCCGAGGTGCAGCGCATCACTGGCGAGCCACTGGCGTTCAAGTCGCGGGGCGGTGTGGGCGTCAAGGCGTCGTGGCGCGAGGCGATGCGCCTGAACCTGCACAGCCGACTCTCCCAACGGGTGCTGGTGCAGCTGTGGCATGGCGGCTACCGCAGCGAACAAGACCTGTACAACGCGGCCAGCGAGGTGGCGTGGGAGATCTGGTTCTCGCCCAAAGAAACCATCAAGGTCGAGATCACCGCGCAGCACAGCCCGCTGACCAGCCTGAACTTTGCAGCGCTCAAGATCAAGGACGCGATCTGCGACCGCTTCCGCGACAAACGCGGCGAGCGCCCCAGCGTGGACACCACCTGGCCCGACGTGCGCATCTACGCGCACGTGACCACCGACGAACTCACGCTCTACATCGACACCTCGGGCGAACCGCTGTTCAAGCGCGGCTGGCGCGAAGACAAAGGCGACGCGCCGCTGAAGGAAACCCTGGCGGCCGCGATGATCGCCGCCACTGGGTGGAACGGTGGCGAGGCCGAGACGCTGGACGACATCATCCCGATGTACGACCCCTGCTGCGGCAGCGGCACGGTGGTGATCGAGGCCGCGCAGATCGCGCTGCGCATCGCACCCGGCCTGCTGCGCCGTTTTGCGTTCGAAAAAATGGTGCCTTTCCAGCCCCATGTGTGGACCGCCCTGCAGGACGAAGCCGAGCGCGACATCCGCGACTGGCCCGAGGGGCATGCGCCCATCGTCTTTGGCAGCGACGTGTCGTTCCGCATGGTCGACTTTGCGCAGCGCAACGCCGAGCGCGCGGGCGTGGCCCATGCCATGGAACTGCGCGGTGGCGATGCGCTGCAGCGCATGCCGCCGAGCGATAAACCGGGCGTGATGCTGCTCAACCCGCCGTACGGCGAACGCATCGCGGCAGCCGGTGTGGCCGGCGAAAGTTCGGAGCAGCGCGCCAGCGCCCGCGCCCAGCGCATGGAACCGCGCGCGCCACGCGTGTTCACCGCCGGAAAAGCCGCACCGCCCGCGCCAGGACTTGGCAGGGAGAGCGCGCAGATGAGCGACGGCGGCGACGGCAGCGAGTTCTTTCAACAACTCGCCGCGCACTGGAAAAGCCACTACGCCGGCTGGAGCGCCTGGCTCCTCACGCCCGACCTCAAGCTGCCCGGCAAGATGCGCTTCAAGGAATCGCGCCGCGTACCGCTGTGGAACGGGCCGATCGAATGCCGCTTGTTCCGGTTTGATCTCACCGCACGCAAGCAATGACCCACCCCCGCCGCAGCATATGAACCACCCCCGCCGCGCTTCGCGCGACCCCCTCAAGGGGGCAACGCAGTGCGGCCTGGCAAAGCCGGGACCAAAGCGTTCTGGGTTGGGACACTTCGCTTCGGCTGACTGGCTTGCGTGCCTCTGACCGCATGACTTCTCTCGTTCTGGTGATCGACACCAACGTCGTGCTCGATCTGTTCGTTTACGAAGACCCGGCCACGGTGCCCCTGCGCGAGGTGCTGGCCGATGCGCAGACGTGCTGGCTGGCCACCGACGTGATGCGCGAAGAATTGCGCCGCGTGCTGGCCTACCCGCAGGTGATCAAGCGGCTGGACGCGCGAGCGCTGAGCGCGGACGCCGTGCTCGCTGCCTTCGACGCGCGCGCGCAGATGGCCGACACCGCGCCCAAGGCGCCGTACACCTGCAAAGACGCCGACGACCAGAAGTTCATCGACCTCGCTGTGGTGCACCGCGCTGCCTTGGTGAGCAAAGACAAAGCTGTGCTCTGCATGGCCAAACGACTCGCCACCCTCGGTGTGCGCGTGAGCCGCCAGTGGGCACCCGCTGCAACCCCAACCCCACAGACCATCGCATGAAAACCATCGTCCGCGCTTTCTTCAGAACCGTGCGCACCGTGCTCGGCCCGTTCATGCTGCTCAAAGAACGCCTCACCCAGCCACGCGGCGCGCGCTCTACCAGTTCAGCACCTGCCCGTTCTGCATCAAGGTGCGGCAGGAAATGCGCCGCCTCTCGCTGCCGATTCAGCAGCGCGACGCGCAGCACGATGCGGCGAACCGCGCCGAACTGCAGCAAGGCAGCGGGGCGACGAAGGTGCCTTGTCTGAAGATCACCGACGCCAGCGGCCAGAGCCAGTGGCTGAGCGATTCGGCCGCGATCATCGCCTACCTGCGCGGGCGCTTCGGCGCTGGCTGAAGCTCAACCTGCCAGTAAGCCGGCACTCACTTCCGCCGCATCTGGCCGATCAAACACCGCGTTGTGACGCGCGGTCAGCGGTCCGCCGCCGGGCGCCAGTTCGCCGCTGGCGTTGTGGCCCACGGCCTTGAACTTCCACACCGCGCCGATGCGCTTCAAGTTGCCCACCGGCTGACCGCGCGCGTCCAGCACGGCGAACACACCGTCGTTCACCGGGTGCAGGCTCAGCGGGCCAGGGGCGGGCTGATCAGTGCTCATGCGGTGTTCCTGCGGGCGTTCTCACGCCATGGCGCACCCCCACGGGCGGCCCGGCGCTGGCCAGTGCGTCGGCCCGTTCGCGCCGCACCCGCATGATGCGCGGCAAATTCCCCTCGATCCAGTCGGCCAGGCCCTCCACCTGCTGCGCCACCTCCAGGCCCATGGGCGTGAGGCTGTACTCCACATGCGGCGGCACCACCGGGTATTGCGTGCGCAGCACGAAGCCATCGCCCTCCAGCCACTGCAGCGTCTGCGCCAGCATCTTTTCGCTCAC
>JALOSH010000357.1 GCA_025458545.1 Hydrogenophaga sp. | reverse complement strand
TTCGTCTACGAGTTCGAGGCCAAACGCCCCGGCACCTTCATGTACCACCCCCACGCCGACGAAATGGTGCAGATGGCCATGGGCATGATGGGTTTCTGGGTCACGCACCCGAAGGCCAAACACCCCCTGATCGAGGATGTGCAGCGCGACTACTGCTTCCTGCTCAACGCCTTCGACGTCGAGCCCGGCAGCATGACGCCACAGGTCAACACCATGCTGGAGCAGAACATCTGGGCCTGGAACAGCCGCGTGTTCCCGGGCATCAGCCCGCTGGTGGCGCGCCTGGGCGACCGGGTGCGGGTGCGCGTGGGCAACCTCACCATGACCAACCACCCGATCCACATCCATGGCATCGAGTTCGAAGTGACCGGCACCGACGGCGGTCCGGTGCCCAAGACCGCGCGCTGGCCCGAGGTCACGACCGACGTGGCGGTGGGCCAGATGCGGCAGGTCGAGTTCCTGGCCGACGAGCCCGGCGACTGGGCCATGCACTGCCACAAGAGCCACCACACCATGGGCGCCATGGGCCACAGCGTGCCGACCATGATCGGCGTGGACCACAGCGGCCTGGTCAAGCCCCTGCAGCGCGCGGCGCCCGACTACATGGTGATGGGCGAACGCGGCATGGCCGACATGGGCGAAATGCAGATGGAGCTGCCCCACAACACCTTCCCCATGATGACTGGCACCGGGCCCTATGGTCCGATCGAGATGGGGGGCATGTTCACCCTGCTCAAGGTGCGTGCCGACCAAAAGCCCGGCGACTACCGCGACCCGGGCTGGTACACCCTGCCGCCGGGCACGCAGTCGCGCGAGGTGGCCACGGCTTCAGCCAGCCCCGCCAGCGCGCCGCCAGCGGCTGCGAACGCCACGGCAACCAACACACCGCCGTCCACCAGCGCCACCGTGCGCAAGCCCTCGGGCGGCGGGCACTCGCATTGAACGCCACGAAAGAACACCCTCATGAACCCCATCCGTCGCCACACCACACAACTCGTGGCCCTGGCCCCGCTCGCCTGGCTCGCGCCTGGCGCGGCCCACGCCCACGCTGAACACCACGGCCGTGCCGCCACAGGACCGGTGGTCAAAGAACAGAAGCCCTGGGGCATTGCCGCTGAACCCAAGGAGGCAAAACGCCGCATCGACATCCGCATGACCGACGACATGCGCTTCACGCCCAGCCACATCCACGTGCGAGAAGGTGAAGTGCTGCGGCTGCGGGCCGTCAACACCGGCAAAGTGATGCACGAGATCGTGATCGGCACACCCGAAGAGCTGCAGGCTCACGCCGAGCTGATGAAGAAGCACCCCAACATGGAGCATGAAGAGCCCTACATGGCGCATGTGTCCCCGGGGCGCAGCGGCGACATCGTCTGGCACTTCAACCGGCCCGGCAACTTCGAGTTCGCCTGCCTGATCCCTGGCCATTTCGAGGCCGGCATGCGCGGCACCATCCGGGTCCGGCCCCGGGCCTGACCCGCTTTGACTGTTTGAGGAACACACCATGCAACGACGCTCTCTCCTGCTCGCCGCCCCAGCCTTGCTGGCCATCACCACCCTGCCGCTGGCGGCCGCCACGCCCGCCTCTGGCCAGCTGCCGGTGCTGCAGGTCTGGAAAGACCCCAACTGCGGCTGCTGCAACGACTGGATCCAATACCTGCAGCGCGATGGCTTCCAGGTCCAGACTTTCGACACTGGCAACACCGCGGTGCGCAAACGCCTGGGCCTGCCCAGCCGCTACGGTTCGTGCCACACCGGGCTGATCGGCGGTTACGTAGTCGAGGGCCATGTGAACGCCCGGGAGATCCGCCGCCTGCTGGCCGAGAAGCCCAAGGCGATCGGCATCGCCGTGCCTGGCATGCCGGTGGGCAGCCCGGGCATGGATGGCCCCGAATACGGCGGCCGAAAAGACCCCTACGACGTGGTGCTGGTGCTGCCCGACGGCAGTGGCCGTGTGTACCAGTCCTATTTCCGCAGCTGATGACCTTCATCCATCCGGAGTCACCCCCATGAAAAAGACCCTGTTCGTTTCACTCGCCCTGGTGTCCCCCGCGTTGCCGGTGCTGGCCCAGGCCCACCAACACACGTCACCGCCGACCGTCAGCGCGCCGGCACCCACGCCCCAGCCGGCAGCCGCCGCCAGCGGTCTGCCGATGGCGACGGCCGAAGTGCGGCGTGTGGATGTGGGGGCGGGCAAGGTGACGTTGAAACACGGCGACATCCCCAACCTCGACATGCCGCCCATGACCATGGTGTTCCAGGTGCGGAATCCGGCCCAGCTCGGCAACCTCAAGCCTGGCGACAAGATCCGCTTCAGCGCCGACAAGATCCATGGCGCCTACACCGTGATCGATCTGGAGGCTGTACCGTCCCGGTAAAGCACACCAAAGCATGCAGGGTTCGCAGCCCTGCAATCCTTTAGACCGCGTGGTCCCCGCCTTGAGCCGGAACTGCACGCCCTTAGCGCCTGTGCTCCGGCTTTTTGCATGCGCGGTGCGCACCTAGACTGGTGAATCCCGAGCGGTCTCATATTGAGACGACCGGTGTCAAGTTGTCGATCAGTTTGACGAAGAACAGTCACAGCACACCTGGAAAACAACCATGCGCAACAACCTGCCCGTCACCCAGCAAGAGTTCGTCCTACCCGACGGTGCCACCCTGGTGTCCACCACCGATCTGCAAAGCCGCATCACCTACTGCAACCCGAACTTCGTGGCGGTGAGCGGTTTCAGCCGCGAGGAACTGCTGGGCCAGCCACACAACCTGGTGCGCCACCCGGACATGCCGTCCGAAGCCTACCGCGACATGTGGGCTACGCTGCAAAGCGGCTCGCCCTGGTCGGCACTGGTGAAGAACCGCCGCAAGAACGGCGACCACTACTGGGTCATGGCCAACGCCACGCCGGTGATGAAAAACGGCCAGCCGGTGGGCTATATGTCGGTGCGCACCAAACCCACGCGCCAACAGGTCGAACAGGCCGAAGCGCTCTACGCCCAGATGCGGACGGAAGCCGCGAACGGCCAGAGCTCGCTCGGCCTGAGCAAGGGCCAACTGGTGCGCAACGGCCTGCGCGG
>JALOSH010000356.1 GCA_025458545.1 Hydrogenophaga sp. | reverse complement strand
CGCGGTTTTGCGGCCACCGAACCCCTGCAAAGCAGCCAGATGCCCATGTTGCCCATCGCGCCCAAGGCGCCCGCCGCACCCGTGGTGCCCATGGTGCCCGCAGCGAAGCCGCGCCGTCGCAGCTCCGACACCGAGTTCCCAGCCACCAGGCCCATGGTCCGTTCCCAGATGTCGCCCGCGCCCGCGCCGGTCGCGCCTGCGGTCGGTGTGGCGGCGGCGCCCATGCCTGCCCGGCCGGTCGTGCCATCGTCCGCCATGAGCGCCCGTGCCGCCCGGCCCGGGGTCATGGGCCTGACCGACTTTGGCGGACTGCGTCGCGCGCCCCCGCCGCGCGGGCCACGCGGTCTGGCGAGAGCGCCGCCGCTGCGACCGCACCCGTGGTGCAACGCGGCGACATGTTGCTGGTGGCCGAGAGCCTGGTGGAGGGCCGCATCCTGCACAAACGGTTCAAGCGATACGGTCTGAACATCGACTGGTCGCGCGAAGCCTCGCAGGCGCTGGCGATGATCAAGGCACACCCCTACCGGCTGGTGGCGATCGATCGGCTCAAGGGAGAGCCCGATGCGTATCAAATCTGCCGCAGCGCCAAACAGCGCAAGCTGCCCAACGGCAAACCCCCGGTGGTGGTGATGTTCGCGCCCAGCGCCGGCAGCATGGACCGCATCAAGGCCGGGCTGGCCGGCAGCGACGCCTACCTCTCCCGCTCGGTGGCCGAAGCCGAGTTCTACAAGGTGCTGGCGCAGCACCGGCTGGTGGAGCTCGACGGTTTCCAGAAAACCAACGTGGGGTTTTGACCCCCCCGCGCCGCGCCTGAAGGCGCGTCACCCCCCAGGGGGCGATGCGAGTGGCCCGGCAAAGCCGGTTCCACCGCATCCTGGAAACAGGCACGTTGCGCCGGAGGGGAAATTGGCCGAGGGCACCGCGGAACCGGCTTTGCCGGGCCGCCAGTGCCGCCCCTTGGGGGGTGACGCGCCCTTAGGCGCGGCGCGGGGGGCTATCCATGGAGATCGTCGCGGCGCGCGATCTCCAGCAGGCGGTCCAGTTCGACCCCGTGCACCCGCTGGTTGTGCTGGTGCCATTTCATGATGACCCACATGAAACCCGCCACCACCAGGCCAAACGCGGTGATGGCCACGAAGGCCGACAGCCCGGCGGCGGTGGAGAAGCTGTAGGCCGCGCCCAGCACCAGGATGCAGGCCTGTTCGTTGAAGTTCTGCACCGCGATCGAGCGGCCCGCGCCCATCAGGTTGTGGCCCCGGTGCTGCAGCAGCGCGTTCATCGGCACCACCAGGAAGCCACCCAGGCCACCGAGCAGCACCAGGAAGGGTGCGGCCACCCACACGTTGTCGATGAAGTTCATCAGGATCACCAGCAAACCCATGGCGATGCCCAGGGGCATCACCCGCGTGGCCTGGTCCAGCCGCATGCGCACCGAGGCCACCACCGCGCCCACGGCGGTGCCCAGCGCCACCACGCCCACCAGGCTGGACGCCTGCGTGGTGCTGTAGCCCAGCGCCGCCCCGGCCCAGGCCAGCACGATGTAGCGCAGGTTGCCGCTCACGCCCCAGAACAGCGTGGTGGTGGCGAGCGAAATCTGGCCCAGGTGGTCGCGCCACAGGCGGCCGTTGCAGCGCCAGAAATCGGGCAGCAGCGCGAGCGGGTTCCTGGGCATCGGACGCGCGGTCACGCCAGTCAGCGGGATGCGCAGGTTGAACATGGCGGCCAGCGCGTACACCCCCACCAGCACCGCAATGGCCGCCTGGGCCGGGTGGTCGAAACCGGTGTGCAGACCGGGCACATCGATCGACAGCAGCAGTCCCGACAGGTAAGGCCCGACCAGCTGCCCGCCGAGCAGCACACCCAGGATGATGGAGGCGATGGTGAGCCCCTCGATCCAGCCGTTGGCCTTGACCAGCTGCGAAGGCGGCAGCAGCTCGGTGAGGATGCCGTACTTGGCCGGTGAATACGCCGCCGCGCCCAGCCCCACCAGCGTGTAGGCCAGCAGCGGGTGCACGCCCACCAGCATCAGCAGGCAGCCCACCACCTTGATGGCGTTGCTGATGAACATGACCTGGCCTTTGGGCCGCGCGTCGGCGAACGCGCCCACAAACGGCGCCAGCACCACATAGAACAGGGCAAACAGCGGCACCAGGGCGGCGCTCTGCCACTCGGGAGCACCGCGGCTGCGCAGCAATTCGATGGCGGCGACGAACAACGCGTTGTCAGCCAGGGAGCTGAAAAACTGCGCCGTCATGATGGTGTAGAAGCCGCGCTTCATGGGGATGATTCTGGCGACCGGTCGGCTTCTTCAGGGGCTGAAGAGCGGGCCGTTGACGGTCTTTTTATGCGAAAGTCGCCGCTGTACTCCTGGGTGGGCGGGTTATAGCACGCGCCCCTTTTTTGACCGCGAGCCCGATCCTTCGCCCCACCATGCCACGCCCCATCTTCGCCACCGTCCACCCCGCTGCCCTGCAACACAACCTGCACCAGGCCCGGCTGCGCGCGCCCGACGCCCGCGTCTGGGCGGTGGTCAAGGCCAACGCCTACGGCCACGGCATCGAACGCTGCTTCGATGCGCTGCGCAGCGCCGACGGTTTTGCGCTGCTGGATCTGGCCGAGGCCGAACGCCTGCGCGCGCTCGACTGGCGGGGCCCGATCCTGCTGCTGGAGGGCGTGTTCGAACCGCGCGATCTGGAGCTGTGCTCGCGGCTGCAGCTGTGGCACACCGTGCACTGCACCGAACAGATCGACTGGCTGGCCGCTCACAAAACCCAGGTACCGCACCGCGTCTTTCTGAAGCTCAACAGCGGCATGAACCGGCTGGGTTTCACGCCCACCGCCTTTCGCGCGGCCTGGGCCCGACTCAATGCGCTGCCGCAGGTCGACGAGATCTCGCTCATGACGCATTTCAGCGACGCCGACGGCCCGCGCGGCATCGCCCACCAAGTGGCCGCCTTCGAAGCCGCCACCGCCGACCTGCCGGGCGAACGCACGCTGTGCAACAGCGCGGCCATCCTGCGCCACGCGCAGAGCCCGTTGCGCGGCGAGGGCGTGAACACGCTGGCCGCCGACTGGGTGCGCGAAGGCATCGCGCTGTACGGCAGCGCGCCCGACTACCCCGAGTCCACCGCAGTCGGCTGGGACCTGCGCCCGACGCTCAGCCTGACCACGCAGGTCATCGGGGTGCAGAGCCTGCAGCCCGGCGACACCGTGGGCTACGGCTCCACCTTCACCGCCGACCAGCCGATGCGCATCGGCGTCATCGCCTGCGGTTACGCCGACGGCTACCCGCGCCACGCCCCCACCGGCACGCCGGTGCTGGTGAACGGCGTGCGCACGCGCATCGTCGGTCGCGTCAGCATGGACATGATCACGGTGGACCTCGCCCCGCTGGACGC
>JALOSH010000355.1 GCA_025458545.1 Hydrogenophaga sp. | reverse complement strand
CAGCGACTGCACATCACCCTTGATGTCGAAGAAATCGACGTTGCGCTCGGTGCTGCCCCACTGGAGCGTGTCCACACGGCCATACGCCAGGCCAGCCACGCGCATGGGTTGGTCAAAGCCGGCGACGCTGGTGTCGCTGTCCTGCACAGCGGTGTCCTTGCGGAACACCCGCCCCAGTTCGAACAGGCGAACCCGCTCGGCCTTGCGATCCAGGTTGAACTTGAGCACGGCGATCAGGCTGCCCAGCAGGGACGAACGCATCACGCTCATCTGGCTGGCGATCGGGTTCAGCAGCTTGATCGGATCGGTGTTGCCCGCCAGCTCGCGCTCCCAACGCTCCTCGACGAAGCTGAAATTGATGGTTTCCTGGTAGCCCAGCTGGGCCAGCTGGCGGCGTACGGCAAACGGGCCACGCCTGGATTCCACACGCAGCTTGGCGGTGATGGGCGCCAGTGGCGGGTTGGTCGGCAACTGTTCGTAGCCGATCACGCGCGCCACTTCCTCGATCAGGTCCTCCTCGATCTGGAGGTCGAAGCGGAAGGCAGGCGGAGCCACGGTCACGCTGCCCTCGCCTTCGATCACATCCAGGCCGAGGCGGCGAAGTGCACCGGCGCATTGCACCTGGGTCACCGGCATACCGATGACTTTGGCCGCTCGCGCCACGCGCAGGGTGACCGGATTGCCTTCAGGCAGCGCCAGGGTCTGGTCGTCCAGTGGACCGGCCTGGCCGCCGCAGATGTCCAGCACCAGTTGCGTGATGCGCTCGACATGTTCAACGGTGGTGGACGGATCGACACCACGCTCGAAGCGGTGGCCGGCGTCGGTGCTGAAGTTGTAGCGGCGCGAACGGCCGGCGATCGCCTTGGGCCACCAGAAAGCGGCCTCGATGAAGATGTTCTGCGTGTCGTCGGACACGGCGGTGGCGTCGCCACCCATGATGCCCGCCAGTGATTCGACCTGCTGGTCATCGGCGATCACGCCGACCTCCGCGTCGACCGTGATGGTGTTGCCGTTGAGCAGCTTGAGCTGTTCGCCCTCGCGGCCCCAGCGCACGTGCAGGCCACCCTGGATCTTGTCGAGGTCGAAAATGTGTGAGGGGCGGCCCAGCTCGAACATCACGTAGTTGGAGATGTCCACCAGCGGCGAAATGCTGCGCTGGCCGCATCGCGCCAGGCGCTCCACCATCCAGGCGGGCGTTGCGGCCCTGGTGTTCACGCCGCGCACCACGCGGCCGCTGAAGCGACCACAGAGGTCACTGGCGTGCACGTTCACCGGCAGTCGATCCTGCACCTGCACAGCAACGCTGGGAAATGCCGGCTGATGCAGCGGCGTGTTGGTCAAGGCCGATACCTCGCGTGCAATGCCGTACACGCTCAGGCAATGCGCCAGGTTCGGTGTGAGCTTGAGCGTGAACAGCATGTCGTCCAGCCCCAGCTGCTCGCGGATGTTGCGGCCGACCACCGCCTCGTCATCCAGCTCCAGCAGGCCACTGCTCTCTTCGGAGATCTGCAACTCTTTGGCCGAGCACAGCATACCCTGGCTTTCGACGCCGCGCAGTTGGCCCAGCTTGATGGCGAAAGGCTTGCCGTCTGTGCCCGGCGGCAACAGCGCCCCCACCGTGGCGCAAGGCACCTTGATACCCGCGCGCGCGTTGGGTGCGCCGCAGACGATGTTCAGCGGGGCGCCCTGCCCCACGTCCACCTGGCACACGCGCAGGCGGTCGGCATTGGGGTGTTGTTCGGCGCTCAGGATCCGGCCCACCACCACGCCGGTGAAGGCAGGCGCGAAAGGACGCAGTTCCTCCACCTCCAGACCGGCCATGGTCAGGGTGTCGGCCAGCTGCTGGCTGGTCAGGGGCGGATTGCAGAAGGCACGCAGCCAGGATTCGGGGAATTGCATGGATTCAGCTCAACAAGACTTCAACGGAACTGCGACAGGAAGCGAATGTCGCCGTCGAAGAACAGGCGCAGATCGTTCACGCCGTAACGCAGCATGGTCAGGCGGTCCGGCCCCATGCCGAACGCAAAACCGATGTAGCGCTCGGGATCCAGCCCCATGTTGCGCACCACGTTCGGATGCACCTGGCCGGAACCGGCCACTTCCAGCCAGCGACCCGCCAACGGGCCGCTCTGGAACTGGATGTCGATCTCGGCACTGGGTTCGGTGAACGGGAAGAAGCTCGGACGGAAGCGCAGCACCAGATCGTCGCTCTCGAAGAAGGTGCGGCAGAAGTCGGTGAACACCACCTTGAGATCCTTGAAGCTCACGTTTTCACCGATCCACAGCCCCTCGCACTGGTGGAACATGGGCGAGTGCGTGGCATCACTGTCCACGCGGTAGGTGCGACCCGGTGCGATGACACGGATCTCGGGCATCGGCAGACCGGCATCCAGCGCGGCACGGTGGCGCTTGACGTGCTGAACCGCGTGACGGATCTGCATCGGGCTGGTGTGGGTGCGCAGCAGATTCGGCGCCTTGGCGCTGCCGCCTTCCACGTAAAAGGTGTCGTGCATCGAACGCGCCGGGTGGTCTTCGGGCGTGTTCAGCGCGGTGAAGTTGAACCAGTCGGACTCGATCTCCGGGCCTTCGGCCACTTCGAACCCCATCGAACCGAAGATCGCCTCGATCCGCTCCAGCGTCAGGCTCACGGGGTGCAGACCGCCCTGCCCGCGCTGGCGTCCCGGCAGCGTCACGTCCAGCGCCTCGGCCTTCAGCTGCGCCTGCAGCTCGGCATCGGCCAGCGCCTGGCGACGATCGTTGAGTGCGTTCTCGATGGCCTGCTTGGCCACGTTGATCGCGGCACCACGTGTCTTCTTCTCGTCCACCGACAGGGCGGCCATGCCCTTCATCAGCTCGGTGATGCGACCCGATTTGCCAATGTACTGCGCCTTGGCGTTTTCCAGATCGGCCGGGGTGGCGGCCTGCGCGAACGCGGCGCGCGCGCCTTCGACCAGTGCGTCCAACTCGTTCATGTGTGTCTCGTACGGGAAAACAAAAAAAGGGGCTGAGAGCAGCGAGGGAATCCCTCAAGCCTCAACCCCTTTGAGCGACGTTGTCTGCCGGCGCCGAGGCCCCGGGGTGACCGTCGTGAATCAAGCGGCCAGCTTGGCTTTGACCTGCTCCACGATGCTGTTGAACGCAGCGACGTCATTGACCGCCAGATCGGCCAGGACCTTGCGGTCGATCTCGATCTCGGCCTTTTTCAGGCCATTGGCAAACTGGCTGTACGTCAGGCCGCAAGCGCGTGCACCGGCATTGATACGCGCGATCCACAGCTGGCGGAAAACGCGTTTCTTGGTGCGGCGGTCGCGATAGGCGTACTGACCGGCCTTCATCACCGCCTGCTTGGCGACGCGGAAGACATTGCCGCGGCGGCCGCGGAAAAAGACATTACCGCGGCGACCGCGGAAACCTTTGGCAAGGGCGAGAACTTTTTTGTGACGGGCGCGTGCCGTTACACCACGTTTGACGCGAGGCATGTGTGACTCCTTGTTCGTCGTTGATCAAATGCCCATGCCGGGCAGCATCTGTGCCATGTGACCCATATTGGTCTCATGGACAGTCACTGCACCACGCAGATGGCGCTTGTTCTTGGTGGTCTTCTTGGTCAGGATGTGACGCTTGAAGGCTTGACCGCGCTTGACGGTGCCACCGGGACGCACGCGGAATCGCTTCTTCGCGCTGCTCTTGGTCTTCATTTTGGGCATCTTCATGCTCCTTTTTCATTTGTGCTCGTGAGGCGCCGCGAACCTTCCGCGGACTTGTTGGCCCCGAGCCACTTTTGGTGAAAGACTTTTCGGTCTTTCAGTTCGGCACCAAAGCTTTCACCCCGGTGCCTCGAACCGGCAGGAGACTACCCTGCCCGCTCAATCTTGTTCCTACCCTCTTGTTCCTACATATTCCTCAGGACGCCGACTGCTCGGCGCCTTGCGCCACTGACTCGGCCTTGGGCGCAGCGCCTCCGGCCTTTTTGCGTCCGGGCGCGATCATCATGATCATCTGGCGCCCTTCGAGCTTGGGAAACTGCTCGATCACGATCGAGTCGGCC
>JALOSH010000354.1 GCA_025458545.1 Hydrogenophaga sp. | reverse complement strand
GCGCCGTGCTGCGTGTCGTCGAACGCATAGGCCACGGTCTGGTAGATCGGCACCGCCACCGCCTTGGTGGTGGGGTCGGGTGTGTAACCGCCGTGCACGGCGATGGTTTCGATTTTCATGTTGCGGGTCTCCTGGGTGGTGGCGCCACGACGGGGAAACCGCGCAGCGGCAGTCATTCTCGCAGCAGTTCGACCTCGGTCACGCCGCGCTCCAGCGTGCCCAGCGCCACCATGGCCGCGCGACTCAGATCGATGATGCGCTGGTGCTTGTACGGGCCACGGTCGTTGATGCGCACCACCACCTCTTTGCCGGTGTGCACACTGCGCACGCGCAGCTTGGTGCCAAAAGGCAAGGTTCTGTGGGCCGCTGTCAGCGCGTGCATGTCGTAGCGCTCGCCATTGGCCGTGCGTCGGCCATGAAAGCGCGGACCGTACCAGGACGCCTTGCCCCGCGCCAGCGGTGTCCCTGCCCTGGGGGCGGTCCGCTCTTCGGTCGCGGCGGACACCGGCGCTGGCTCGGCCGCATCCAGCGGCGCGATCAGCACCATGGCCTCCCGAGGCTGGGTTGGCGCGGGAGCGGGCATGGACTGCGCAGGAACCTGGGTGGGCGACACAGCGGTGGGCGGCTGGCTGGCGCTGGGCAGGGTCGGGGTCGGGCTAGAGACGGTCTCGGCCCGCGTCGGCGCTGTTGCCAGCTGGGGCGCCGCACAACCGGCCAGCGCAACGGCCAGCATCGCCAACGCTGTGCGCGAACGAGGCTGCGTGTGAAGCGTGGGACGGAATGTTTGGAGCATGGCGGTTCCTCCTGGTGCTTGTCTGCTCACCTTAGCCGAGCTGCAAGCGCTTGACGATCTCCAGCGTGGTCGCGCTCTGGTTCATGGTGTAGAAGTGCAGCGCGGGCACGCCCGCGTTGCGCAGCTGGTCACACAGATCGGTCACCACGTCCAGGCCAAAGGCCTTGATCGATTCGATGTCGTCGCCATAGGCTTGCAAACGCAAGCGGATCCAGCGCGGGATCTCGGCCCCACAAGCGTCCGAGAAACGCAGCAGCTGGGACGAGCTGGAAATCGGCATGATCCCCGGCACCACCGGCACATCGGCGCCCAGCCGGTGCGCATCGTCCACGAAACGGAAGTAGGCGTCGCTGTTGTAGAAGTACTGGGTGATGGCCGAATCGGCACCGGCCTGGACCTTGGTCACATAGGCCTGCAGATCGGCCGCGGGCGATTTCGCCTGGGGGTGGATCTCCGGGTAGGCGGCCACCTCGATGTGGAAATCGCGCCCGGTCTCTTCGCGGATGAACGCCACCAGGTCGCTCGCGTAATGGAACTCGCCGCCCGCGCCGTAGCCGCTGGGCAGGTCGCCGCGCAACGCGACCAAGCGTTTGACGCCCATGGCCTTGAGCGTGGCCAGTTGCTCGCGCACGCTGGCCTTGGTGGCACCGATGCACGAGAAGTGCGACGCCGCATCCACACCTTCCGACAGGATGGCTTGTACGGTGTCGAAAGTGCCCTGTTGCGTGGAACCCCCTGCACCGTAAGTGACCGAGCAAAACTCGGGTTGGACGGCGTAGAGCTGTTGCCGCACAGCGCGCAGCTTGCCCGCGCCCTCGGGCGTCTTGGGCGGAAAAAATTCGAAACTCAGGGGCAGGCCCATACAAAGAACTCCCGGTTGCCATCACCCCCGGTGATGGCGCTTTCAAGATAACTCCGCAGCGTCAGGCCGTGCTCTGCGCAAGCCTGTTCGATGCGTTGCTTCACCACGGCGTAACTCGCCGCATCCTTGACCAAACCACCCTTGCCGATGTGCTCGGGCTGCAGCTCGAACTGCGGCTTGACCAGCATCAGCAGGTATCCGTGCGGCTTGAGCAGCGGCACGATGGCCGGCCACACCAGCGTCTGCGAGATGAACGACAGGTCGCCCACGATCAGATCGAACGGGGCCGCTGCCGATTCGCCTCCGGCCTGCACCAGTTGCCCGGCCGTCAGCTCACGGGCGTTGCACTTCTCCATGCAGACCACCCGCGCATCGGCCCGCAGCGTCGGGTGCAGTTGCCCCTGACCCACATCCACGCCCACCACCTGCGCGGCTCCGCGCTGCAGCAGGCAGTCGGTGAAACCACCGCTGCTTTGCCCCACGTCGAGGCAGCGCAACCCGGTCACGTCGATGCCGCAGTGCGTGAGTGCAGCGTCGAGCTTCAACCCGCCGCGCGACACAAACCGCGACTCCGCCGTGTCCAGCAACTCCAGCTCCACCGTCTCGCGCAACTCGTCGCCATTTTTGGAAACAGCCTTCCAGTCGCCCGGCAGCACACGCCAGCGCACACCCGCAGCGATCAGCCGCTGGGCTTGCGAACGCGAAGCGGCGAGGCCACGCTCAACCAAAAGTTGATCCGCACGCATAGAGAGCGAAGCAAGGTCGTCGGAGAAGAACGAGCGGTCCGAAGGCCGCGAGCCCCAGGGCGCCGCGGAACCGGCTCCGCCGGGCCGCCAGCGCCGCCCCCTGGGGGGTGACGCCGAAGGCGGCGCGGGGGAAACTCAATACCTGTACGTGTTGGCCTTGTACGGACCGTTCTTGGACACGCCGATGTAAGCAGCCTGCTCGTCGGTGAGCTCGGTGAGCATCGCGCCAACCTTCTTCAGGTGCAGGCGGGCGACCTTCTCGTCCAGGTGCTTGGGCAGCACATAAACCTTGCCGGCTTCGTACTGGTCCTGCTTGGTGAACAGCTCGATCTGGGCGATGGTCTGGTTGGCGAAGCTCGACGACATCACGAAGCTGGGGTGGCCGGTGGCGCAGCCCAGGTTCACCAGGCGGCCCTTGGCCAGCAGGGTGATCTTCTTGCCATCGGGGAACACCACGTGGTCCACCTGCGGCTTGATCTCGTCCCACTGCAGCTTTTCCAGCGAGGCGACGTCGATCTCGTTGTCGAAGTGGCCGATGTTGCAGACGATGGCCTCGTCCTTCATGGCGGCCATGTGCTCGTAGCGGATCACGTTCTTGTTGCCGGTGGCGGACACGAAGATGTCGCACTTGTCGGCGGCGTATTCCATGGTCACGACCTTGTAGCCTTCCATCGCGGCCTGCAGGGCGTTGAT
>JALOSH010000353.1 GCA_025458545.1 Hydrogenophaga sp. | reverse complement strand
GCATCGAGCGAGAGCGGTTGCACGTGGTACTCCAGGTTGGCGTGCGTTTGCTCGGGGCTGCTCCGGGTGAAGGCGCCGAGCTGGCTGGGCGCCATGCTCATGGGCCCGCTGCGTTTGAGCGCGTATTCCAGCGCTATAGCCGCTTTGCCCCAGAGCGAGTTGGCCAGCGTGTTGAGCGTTTGGGCACCCTGCACCTTGTAGACCGAGCGGATCTGCAAATGGTCTTGCAGGTTCTCGCCCACCCCAGGCAATTCGTGCTGCACCTCGACACCCGCCGCCTGCAACACCCCGCCGGGGCCGATGCCCGACAGCTGCAGGATCTGTACCGAGCCGATGCTGCCCGCGCTGAGCACCACCTCGCGCGCTGCGCTCACGCTCAGGCGCTGGCCCTGGCGCACCAGGTCTGCACCGGTGCAGCGCAGGGCGCCCGACGCGTCGCGCGCCAGCCGCAGCCGCTCGACCTGTGTTTCGGTCCACACCGTGAGGTTGGGCCGGTGCTGCACCGGGCGCAAGAAGGCCTTGCTCGCGTTCCAGCGCCAGCCCGCCTTCTGGTTGACCTCGAAATAGCCCACGCCTTCGTTGTCGCCGGTGTTGAAGTCGGTGCGGGCGGGCAGACCGGCCTGCTGTGCCGCCTGGGCAAAGGCGTCGAGCACGTCCCAGCGCAGGCGCTGCTTTTCAATGCGCCATTCCCCGGTGCTGCCGGTGGTCCGGTGGCCGTGCAGCGCGGCAAAGGCCGGGTCTTGCTGCGTGTCCAGGCGGTGGTGGTCTTCGTGGGCCTTGAAGAAGGGCAGCGCGTGGTCCCAGCGCCAGCTGTCGTCGCCGGTGAGGGCGGCCCACTGGTCGTAGTCGCGCGCCTGGCCACGCATGTAGATCATCCCGTTGATGCTGGAGCAGCCACCCAGTGTTTTGCCGCGCGGGTAGCGCAGCTTGCGGCCGTTCAGGCCCGGGTCGGGCTCGGTCTGGTAGAGCCAGTCGGTGCGCGGGTTGCCGATGCAATACAGGTAACCCACCGGGATGTGGATCCAGGGGTAGTCGTCCTTGCGGCCGGCCTCGACCAGCAACACGCGCTGGCTGCTGTCGGCACTCAGCCGGTTGGCCAGCAGGCAACCGGCGGTGCCGGCGCCGATGACGATGTGATCGAACGTGGTGCTGGAAGGGTGGCTGGATGGATGGCTAGAAACTTGGCTCATGGCTCTGGGGTCTCCTTCGGGCGCTTCCCTTGAGCTTACTGTGCACACCGCATCTTGCCGACCCGGGTGGCCGCGCGCGCGACAATCCGGTGGCGCGCGCGCCGCCCGGTCAGACCAGGGCGTGCGCCTGCAGCTGCTCCAGCGTCAGCAACTGCAAGGCGTTGATGTGGGTGGCGGCCAGGTTCACCGGTGGCGCGACCCCGGCGGCCCAGGCCTCCTTCCAGCGCAGGGCACACAGGCACCAGCGGTCGCCGGGTTTGAGACCGGCAAACCGGTATTCCGGGCGCGGGGTGCTGAGGTCGTTGCCGCGCTCGCGCGAGAACGCCAGGAATTCGGCCGTCACCCGGGCACACACCACATGCGTGCCGTGGTCGTGCAGGTCGGTGTGGCAGCAACCGTCGCGGAAAAAGCCGGTGAGCGGGTCGTAAGAGCAGGCCACAAGTGGCGTGCCCAGGACATTGAGAGCGGTGGTCATGGGTGGTGCGGTCGAACACGAATGGAACACCGATGGTGCCACGCACCGCGCCACGGTGGCGGCAGTTGGGGTGAAAATGCCCCGGCTTCAGGCGGCCGACAGCGCGCGCCGCAGCAACGCCTGGCAGTCGCCATCGCTGGCAAAGCCCGCGCGTTCGGCAGCCTCGGTGCGCAGCGGCGGCTGGCGGCCAAACACGGCTTCGATCGCTTCGTCGGGCGACCAGCGCACCGGCAACGGCGCCGGGAACCCTTGCTCGTGGGCAATCGCCTGCGCCAGTTCGGCCATGCTGAACCGCACCGCGGGCAACAGCACGCTGCGTGTGGCTGGCAGGAGGCTGGCATGGACCACGGCGGCCTGCAGCAAGTTGTCGATCACGTTGGTCAGAGAGCAAGCCCAGCTGGTGGCACCGGGCGAGGTGGGGCACTCGAACGCACGGCCTTGACTCAGCTCGCGGATGAAGTTGCTGAGATAGGCCGAGCGCTGGCCGGTGGGTGCTGGCGGGCGAACCAGGATGGCGGGCAGGCGCAGCGACACGCCGTCGACCCAGCACCGCTGGCTGGCGTGGGCCAGCGCGACTTCGGCCATCAGCTTCTGGGCGCCGTACAGCATGTACGGACTGGGCGGGGTGTCGTCGTCCACCATGCCGGGCCAGGCCGTGCCGTACACCGCGATGGTGCTGGCAAACACCAGCCTGGGCAGCACCCCGCTCCGTTCGGTCTGACGCCGACAGTGGTCCAACAGCAGCTGCGTGGCATCGAGGTTGACGGCCCGGGCGCGTTCGGGGTGTTCTTCGGCGCTGCCGCCCGGCACGCTGGCCAGGTGAAAGATGCCATCGAGCGGCGTGTCGAAGGCCTTGGCCCAGGTAGACGCTTGTGTCAGATCGCCCGGCAAGGCGAGCAGGCGGACATCGGCCTGCGGGTGCTCCAGGCGCAGATCGGTCACCACCAGCTGCGTCAGTGCACGGCCACCGGGCAAGCCTTGTTGCAGCAGCCGCTGCACCAGGGCGCGGCCCACAAAACCATCGGCACCGGTCACCAGCCAGCGCATCAGGCGGCTCCTGCCGCAGCGACCACGCGCTGATCGATCACACCGAAGGGGCCGGGCTGGCCGTCGTCGAACAGCGCCTGCATGCGCACGCGGTCGCCGAACTTCATGAACCCGGTGCGGATCTCGCCGCCGTCGATCTTTTCAATCACCCGGCGCTCGGCGATGCAGGCACTGCCCGCCGCGCGCGACACATTGCTGACCGTGCCCGAGCCAACGATGCAACCGGCGGTGAGGCGCCGGCTGCGCGCCGCGTGGGCGATCAGCTGTCCGAAATGGAAGTTCATCTCGCCGCCGTGCGGCTCTCGCCGCCGTGCGGCTCGCCGAAGCGCTCGCCGTTCCACTGGACGCTCAGCCGCATCTGCACCCGGCCGTCGCGCCAGGCGCTGCCCAGCTCGTCGGGCGTCACCGCGAGCGGGGCAAAAGCGGTGGACGGCTTGGCCTGCAGGAAGCCAAAGCCGGTCTTCATCTCGTGGGGGCCCAGCGCACGCAGGCTCCAGTCGTTGATCTGCACGATCAGGCGAATGCAGCCCAGCGCGGCCTCGGGCGACACGCCCATGGGCACTGGCCCGGTGACGACGCCGAAC
>JALOSH010000352.1 GCA_025458545.1 Hydrogenophaga sp. | reverse complement strand
GTCGCTCACGCCCTGGGTGGCCAACCAGGCCTTCAGGCGTTCGGGCTCGATGTTCGAGTTGGCGGGCCGGTCGATCCAGTCGCCCAGGTAGGTGTAGCCTAGGCGCTGGCTCAGCAGAGCCAGCACCCGCTCTTGCGTCTTCTTCTCGATCTGGCCGACGCTGGGCATGTCGTGCTGATCTCAGGCTTCGCCGTCGACGGCGAGCTGCCCTTGCGGATCAACGGGCGGCCATGTGCCACCTCGTACCCTCTGCTCAAACCAGCGGTGCATGGCCGCGTCGTCTACGGCGTACTCGCCGCGGGCTGACTTCCATACCAGCGCCGGTTCTGCGCTTGTTGAACGGTCACCTTGGCGTTTGCCTTCTCACGATAAAAGCGCAGCGCCTCGGCGTCGTAGGGCCTGAAGCGCTGCCCCATCTCCAGTAGGCGCCAGAGCACTGCCTGCTCCAACGGCTTGAGCGCCAGGTACTCGGATTCCATCTGCGTCTCATCGGCCTGCTGGCGTTCCTTCGCAGCCTGCAGCACCGCCCGCTCGAACCGAACCCCCTCCAAGCCCGACAGCGGGCTCAGTGCCTGCCCCAGAGCCTCCATGAAGAACTGCGGCCGGTGGCCGAAGCTCTCGAAGGCCCGGAGCAGCGTGGCGCCATCGACCGGCGCCAGGTCGGGTCGCTGCGCAGTGATCAGCCGCGACACGTGGTCGATGAAGTCCTGGCCCAGCGGCGGCATACGCGAGATCTGCGAGCCGTAGAACGGCGCGCCGTTGGTGTTGACCAACCGCAGCAGCTTGTCGCGGTCGGACCCGGACATCACCAGCATCAGGTTCACCTCGCCCGGCCGGTTGAGCTGGTCGCGCGCAGACTTCAGCGCCGACATCGTGGCTTCGCCGGCCTCGCTGGTCAGCGCGTGTTGAGCTTCGTCCACGATCAGGGCCACAGGCGCCTTGGCGGCCTCGTGCAGCGCGCGCAGGGCGTCGGGCAGCGTCACGCCGTCGATCTTGCCGATCTTGCTGACGTCGATCTTCAGCGCGCCGGCGATCGTCACACTTTCCAGGCCGGCCGCCTTGGCCGCACGGCTCACCACGCCCAGGCGCGGTGCCAGTGCGCGGGCGATGGCGTCGGCAATCAACGAGCCGGGGTCGCGCCGCGGGTCGGCCCAAAGGTCCACGTATGCCACCACCGCACCGGCTGCTTCCAGCGCCGGTTTCAGGTCTGCCTGCAGAAAGGTGGACTTCCCCGTGCGGCGCGGCGCGGCCAGGAACAGGCCGTTGTGCGCGTCGCCGAAGACCGCCTGGCCCCGCAGCGCGGCGACAAGCTCTTGGGCTAAGGCTTCGCGGGGAAAGTGGATCACTTTATCTCCAAGTATTAGAGATAAGATAATTTATCTGGATGGCGATAAAAGTCAATAACCACTGTCAGCGCCGCTTGCCCGCACCCCGGCAGCGCCCCAGACTGCAGCTTAAGAAGAGCCCGCCTCGGCCAGCACCTCCGCCCGCACGTAGGCCTTGAAGTCGGCCACGGCGGTGAAGCACCGGTAGCCCGCCTGGCTGGCCACGGCCACCATCCGCGCCTCTTCGTGCAACAGCACCGCCACGGGCTGGCTCAGCTCTTCTTGCAGGCCCTGCGGCCACGCCAGGTCGAACACCGCGCGCTGCTCGCCGGTCTCCGGGTCGGCGAAGTCGAAGCTGACCACACCACGCGGCAGGCCTTGGGATTCGACCCAGTCGTTCAGGGCTTCGAGCTGCTCTTCCTCTTCGTCGCTCGTCACGCCGCCCAGCACCGTGGGCGCCGTGGGCGCAACAGCCGCCCGAGCCTCCAGCCAGCGCAGGTCGCCGTGCAGCAACTCTTCCATGCGCCGGTTCATCTCGGCGGCCAGCAGCGTCTTGCGCGCCTCCAGGAAGTCGCGGAAGTTCTCGATCTTCCACAGCTGCGGGTCCATCGGGATCCACTGCGACGCGAGTGCGCCTGGGTGGCTCGCCTCGAACTCGGGGAAGTACTCCTGCGGCAACCGGTCACTGATCTTGAGGTTGGTGTCCTTGGTCTGGAAGGCGAAGTTGGCCAGCGCGTTCACCTCCGGCCGGCGGAACTTGGCCTTGTGCTTGTAGAGCTGCGCCTTCGGGAAGATGTGGTGCACTTCCAGCTTGCTCATCTTGCCCAGCATGCTGGCCTTCAGTGGCAACCCGCTGCCCCAGTCGCGCGCCTCACCCATCCGCGTCAGCAGGTACAGCACCGGGTAGAAGCGCGCGCCGACGCTCCAGCCGGTGAAGTGCCCCGGCTCCACGCGCAGCCCGCCATGCCACAGCCGCAGTTGCTCCAGCAGCTTGTCTAGCCCGCCGTCGCCACCTTCCAACGCCTCCAGGTCCTGGTCGATGAACGACTCGGTCGAGCCCGAGAACCGACCCCACATGCCGGCCTGCAGAAACCAGAACAGTAGCTTGTCGCGGTCCTTCTCGTTCAGCGGGCCGGTGTGCTTGTCGAGAAAGCGCACCATCACCGGTACGCCGAAGCGCCCGAAGAACACCTGGTCGTGGTCCAGACCCAGCCGGCCGCCGATCAGGTTCAGCGACGCATCGATGTGCTTGGTGGCCCGCTTCAGCGCGGCCTGTACCTCGTCGGCCGTCTTGTCGTGCAGGTGCAGGAACTTGGCCTCGCCAGTGAGCACGGTGTTAATGGAGCGCAGCAGCCAGTCCAGGTTGAAGTGGAAGCCGGCGCCCGTCCAGCGCTTCAGCTCGGCCTTCATCTTGTCGCGCGCCTCGGGCCAGTCGGCGCAGATCTTGGCCAGCGCGAGGTCGCCCTTCGAGAGCTTGGTGCCGCCGCTGTTGACGCGATTGAAGATGTCCACCACCACGTCCAGCGACTTGTCGGCGCCGGTCACCTCCTCGACGTGGAGCTCGATGTCGCTCACGCTCAGCAGCCGGCTTAAGCGCGCCACGTAGTCGCCCACCTTGGGCGCCAGCGCGGGCTGCGTGCTAAGCCGGGTGACGAACTCGCCCAGGCCGGCCGTGCCTTTCTGCATTAGCGCCGTGACGTCGATCCAGCGCGCGTCGTCCTTCATCGTCACCGGCTGGTAGAAGGCGAACTTCTCGTCCTCCAGATGGAAGTGCAAGCCGGTGAAGGCCTGCGCGTTGCCATCGAAGAAGCGCGGTGGCTTACCGCGGATCACGCCGTACAGCGAGGTCATGCGTTGCTGCCCGTCGAGCAGGAGCTTCACGACGCCCGGAGCCAGCGGGCCTTCGCCACGGTGCGCGGCGGTCTTGCTCTCGGTGGCCCAAACCAACAAGCCGCCCACGGGGTGGCGGCGGTACAGCGATTCGAACAGCCCGCGTACCTGGTCGCGGTTCCACACATAGCCGCGCTGGAACTCCGGCAGCGCCATGTGCCGGCTGTCGATGTGATCCAGGATCGTCGAGATCTTCATGTCAGGC
>JALOSH010000351.1 GCA_025458545.1 Hydrogenophaga sp. | reverse complement strand
CAAGGTGGACGATGGATTCGAACCGCGCCTGATCCAGACCGTGCGCGGCATGGGCTACGTGCTCGAAGCACCCGAGGACGCCCACTGATGCTCGGCCGGTTGTCTCTGACGGCGCGACTGACCGCACTGTACACCCTGGTCTCGGCCTGTGTGCTCGTCGGGCTGGGCCTTCTGGTCTCGATCGCGGTGGGGCGGCACTTTGTCGAACTCGACCGGGATTTCCTGAAGGACAAGATCGAACTGGTGCAGACCATCGTCGGCGAGGCCTCGTCATCGGAGATGCTGGCATCCCGGCTGGATGAGCTGCTGACCAGTCACCACGGCTTGTCCGTCGAGCTGCGCAACAGCGACCGGCTGGTCTATGGCAAAAAGGGTTCGGTGTTCTCAGCGCTGTCACCATCCATTGGTTCAGATGGGCGCACTTTCGACTGGACGGTCGGCGACCAACCGCTGCGAGGTCTGAAGGCGGGCATACGACCGCCTGCCACCTGGAAGGACTTGGCCGCTGACGGTCAACCGCTTGAACTGCTGATCGCGCTGGACACGGCGCACCACACCCATTTCATGCAGTCGCTCAGGCAGACCCTGGCGCTTTACCTGATCGGCGCCATCCTGGCCAGCGGCTTGCTGGGCTGGTGGGCCGCCCGCCGGGGCCTGGCACCGCTTCGAACCATAAAAGAGCGCGCCATGACGGTCACGGCCCAGAAGCTGGACCAGCGCATGCCCGTGGACGCGGTGCCGGCGGAGTTCGCCGACCTGGCGCAGAGCCTGAACACCATGCTCGAACGTCTGCAATCCGACTTTGCGCGGCTGCAGGAATTCTCCAGCGACCTGGCGCACGAACTGCGCACCCCCATCAACAACCTGCTGACCCAGACCCAGGTGTCGCTGACGCAGAAGCGGGAGGTGGGCGTGTACCAGGACATCCTGGCCTCCAACGCCGAGGAGTTGCAGCGGCTGGCCCGCATGGTCTCCGACATGCTGTTTCTCGCCAAGACCGAGCACGGGATCGAGCTGCCGCACCGCGAGACCGTGTCACTGCGCGACGAGGTGCTGGACCTGTTCGACTTCTACGAAGCGCTCGCCGAGGAAAAGCTGATCCGCCTGAACACCGACGGCGATGCGCGCATTGTGTGCGACCGGCTGATGATCCGCCGCGCGATCAGCAACCTGCTGTCGAACGCGATCCGGTACTCACCGCCGAACGCGCCCGTGCGAGTGTCGGTGAACCAGGGCAACGGTCAGATCCAGCTTTGCGTGCACAACGCCGGCCCCGCCATCCCGGCGGCCGATCTGCCGCGGCTGTTTGACCGTTTCTACCGGACCGAGAAGTCGCGCAGCCACCCCGACTCAGAGGGCACGGGCCTTGGCCTGTCCATCACCAGAGCCATCATGGAAGCCCACGGAGGCTCCGCATCGGTGGCGTCCAACGATCTGGCGACCACCTTCTGCCTGAGCTTTCCCACGCGGGACGCATCGTCCTAGAATCCGCCCATGCGCCTGTTCCTGGCCTTCCTCTTGTGCCTGGCCCTTCCTCTGCAGGGTTGGGGTGGTGGCGTGCGCCTGCAACCACCATGCCCGATGGAAGCGGCCATGGCCCTGCAAGGCGACACGGCCGGCACCAGCCCGGACATGGCGATGGACGATTGCTGCAACGACGCCGAGACTTTTCAGCTCACCGGCAAGATGTGCAAGACCGGGCAGGAGTGCCAGGCCCCTACGGGCTTTGTGGTGCCACCGGTCATGGCCGTGGCGCAGGCGCTTCCTGTGAACGATCTGCACGTACCCGCGCCCCCCGAGCCACTGCGCGGCTCGCCCGCCAGCATCTGGCGCCCCCCTTCCCTGCTCTGACGTTTCCACCCTGACACCGACCAGCCCTTGGAGGCGGGCCGGTGCTCAGCAGCGGCGACCGCGCATCCCTGCGCGTGCTCAGCCCGTGTGCATTCTTTTGGAGCAGAAACATGGAACCCCTTTCCCCGGCGTCCGGTGGGTCGGTCCGCGCTCGCGGCCGCATCCTCACCCGCCACCGCACCACGATCACAACCGCACACATCGCAGTCCTGATCGGCCTCGCGATGTCCTCCATCGCGCACGCGGCAGAGGCGCTCTCGCTGCCTCAAGCCGTTCAGGCGGCGCTGGCGCGCTCCCCCGCGCTGGTCGCCCAGGACGCGGCCGCCCGCTCGGCACGGGACATGGCCGTGGCCGCCGGCCAGCGCCCCGACCCGGTCCTGCGTCTGTCGCTGGACAACGTCCCGCTGTCCGGGCCAGACCGGTTCAGCACCAGCCGCGATTTCATGACCGCGAAATCGGTGTCGCTGATGCAAACACTGCCCAGCGCAGCCAAGCGCCAGGCACGCACGGCGCGCTTTGAACGCGAAGCGCAAACCGCCGAAGCCGGGCGCGAGGAGCAAGCCGCCACCATCGGCCGAGAAACCGCCATGGCGTGGTTGGAGCGGCACGCGCTGGAGCAGCGCCTGGCGTTGTTGCACGAGCAGCTGGGCGAAGCCCGCCTGCTCGTGCAGGCCAGCGAATCGGCCGCACGCAGCGGCAGCGGATCGCCGGCCGACTGGATCGCGGCGCGGGAGTCGGTCGCCCAGTTGCAGCAAACCCTGTTGGGCGTCGAAGCCGAGCGCCAGAACGCCCGCCTCACCCTGACCCGCTGGACCGGCAGCACCCCCGATCAGCCGCTGGCCGCACCGCCCGATCTGGCGTCTTCACCCTTCGGAACGGGCGATGTGAGCGAGCGTCTGACGCACCACCCCGAACTGCTTCGGCTCTCGGCGCAAGAGGCGGCCATGGTCGCCGAGGCGGAGGTGGCGCGACAGGAGCGCGAACCCGACTGGAGCACCGAACTCATGCTCAGCCTGCGGGGCTCGGGTTACCCGAACATGGTCTCGCTGGCGGTTTCGGTCCCACTGCCCTGGGATCGCCCCCAGCGACAGGACCGGGAACTCGCGGCCCGTCTCGCCCAGGTGGACGGCTTGCGTGCCGAACGCGAGGAACGTGCCCGGGAACACCAGGCCGAAGCCCGCCGCTGGGAGGCGGGCTGGCGGGCCGGTCTGGCCCAACTCGCCCTGATCGATGCCGAGCGGCTGCCG
>JALOSH010000350.1 GCA_025458545.1 Hydrogenophaga sp. | reverse complement strand
ACCGGCATCAGGCGCTGGAAGTACAGCTCTTCGTCCTCTTCGCCGCGTCCCCGCTTGCGCGTCTCGTCGAGCGCCAGCGCACGCACCAGCCAGGCCATGCCGTTGACGGTCTCGATGCCCCAGTCGCCGGGGCGGGTGGGTGCTTCCAGGCCAAAGGTGGCGTAGGGGCGGGCCGGTTGCTGTCGGTTGCGCCCGCCGATCTTGACGGTGACGTTGTCGGGCTTCATGGCCGAGACCCACGCATCGTCGCGGTTGAGCAGCATCAGCGCCTGCGCACCAAAGACGGCGGCCTTGGCTTGTGCGTAGGCCTTCATGGAGCCGTGCCAGTCCAGGTGGTCTTCGGTGAGGTTGAGCACGGTGGCGGCGGTGGGCACGGCGTCCCATGGGCCGCCCGCCGTGCCGTCGAGCTGGAAGCTGGACAGTTCCAGCACCCACACCGACGGCAGGTGCGGCGGCTGCGGCGCCTCGATGGGCGGCGGCACCCGCATCGATGGTCCGTCACCATCCTCCGGTTCGGCCTCGTCCAGATCGTTCGACGGCGGCTCGGGCTGCGTGTCGGCGGCAGGGCTGTCGTTCGGCCCCGAAGCGGTCGTTTGTTCCGCTGGGCTGGCGTTGGCCTGCTCCGCTGCAGCGTCGGCCTCAGCCCGGGTCTCAGCGTCGAGCGCAGCGCCGAGCACATCGAGCAGCGCCGGGCCGATGTTGCCCGCCACCGCCACCTGCAGCCCACAGCGCTGCAGCAGCAAGCCGGTGAGCGAGGTCACGGTGGTCTTGCCGTTGGTGCCGGTGATGGCCAGCACCTTGGGCTTGTAGGGCAGCCGTTCGCGCTGCGACAGATCGCCCATCGCCTGTGCAAACAGGTCCAGTTCGCCGACGAATGAAGCGCTGTGGGCCTGCGCCCAGACGCGGGCCGGGGCGAGTTGCTCGGGCGGCAGGCCGGGGCTGCGGGCGATCATGGCCCAGGGCTGACGCGCCAGCAGGTTGTCATCGAGCGGACCAGCCACAAAAGTCGCCGAAGGACATTCCGCACGCAAGGCCGCCAGCGAGGGCGGCTTCTCGCGTGTGTCGCCCACGGTCACCAGCGCGCCGTTGCGCAGGCACCAGCGCGCCATCGACAGCCCGGAAATGCCCAGGCCGAGGACGAGAACGTGCTGGTCTTTCAAGCGATTCATGCGCGGCCTCCGGCCACCACAGACCCGTGCCAGCGCACGCCGCCGAACCGGCTTTGCCGGGCGGCAGGCGTGGCCCCCTGGAGAGGCGATGCGGCCACGTGCGACCTCGGCCAAGACCGAGGTCGGGGAAGTGGGCAAGCGACGGGGGAGGTCCTTTTCATCGCAGCTTCAGCGTGGATAGGCCAACCAGACACAGCAGCATGGTGATGATCCAGAAGCGGACCACGACCTGCGTTTCCTTCCAGCCCTTCTTTTCGAAGTGGTGGTGCAGTGGCGCCATGTGGAACAGGCGGCGCCCCTGGCCGAAGCGTTTTTTGGTGTACTTGAAATAGGACACCTGCAACATCACCGACAGGGCTTCGATGACAAAGATGCCGCCCATGATGGCGAGCACGATTTCCTGGCGCACGATCACGGCGATGGTGCCCAGGGCGCCGCCGAGCGCGAGCGCGCCCACATCGCCCATGAACACCTGGGCCGGGTGGGCGTTGAACCACAGGAAAGCGAGACCGGCACCGGCCATGGCGGCGCAGAAGATCAGCAGCTCGCCCGCGCCGGGAATGTGCGGCAGCAGCAGGTAACGCGAGAACACGGCGTTGCCGGTCACGTAGGCGAACACACCCAGCGCCGAGCCCACCATCACCACCGGCATGATGGCCAGGCCATCGAGTCCGTCGGTGAGGTTGACCGCGTTGCTTGCGCCCACGATCACCAGGTAGGTCATGACCACAAAACCGAACACACCCAGCGGGTAGGCCACTTCCTTGAAGAACGGCACCATCAGCCCGGCGCGGGGTGGCAGCTCCAGCGTGAAGCCCGAGGCCACCCAGTCGAAGAAGAGCTGCAGCACCCGCAGGTTGCTGGTTTCGGCCACGCTGAAGGCCAGGTAGAACGCGGCCACCAGGCCGATCACCGACTGCCAGAAATACTTTTCGCGCGAAGGCATGCCTTCGGGGTCCTTGTTGACCACCTTGCGCCAGTCGTCCACCCAGCCAATGGCACCAAAACCCAGGGTGACGAGCAGCACGATCCAGGTGAAGCGGTTGGACCAGTCGAACCACAGCAGGGTGGACAGCGCGATGGAGAACAGGATCAGCACCCCGCCCATGGTAGGCGTGCCGCCCTTGCTGATGTGGGTCTGCATCGCGTATTCGCGGATCGGCTGACCGATCTTGAGAGCGGCCAGACGGCGAATGAAGAACGGACCGGCCACCAGCCCGACGATCAGCGCGGTCATGGCCGCCATCACGGCGCGGAAGGTCAGGTACTGGAAGACCCGCAGGAACCCGAACTCGGGTCCGAGGCTCTGCAGCCACTGGGTCAGGCTAAGCAGCATGGGTGGTGTCCTTGTGTTCTGGTGTGGCGGGCGCCGCCAGCGCCGCCAGCGCCTGCAGCGCCTGCAGCGCCTGCACCACACGCTCCATGCGCATGAAGCGCGAGCCCTTGACCAGCACGCTGCGCACGGCCGACGCGGGTGTGGCCGCCACCAGGGCGCTGACGTGATCCGCCAGGGCGGGCACCTCCGCCCAGTGAGCGGGAGCAGGTTCGCGAGCGGCCTGGAGCGCGTCCACCGCCTGCCGCATCCAGTCGCCCGCGCAGTGCACCGCCTCGATGCCGCTGGCCTGGGCCTGCCGCAGCACTTCCAGATGGAAGGCCAGCCCTTGTTCGCCCACCTCGCCCATGTCGCCCAGCACCAGCAGGCGCGGCGACGGCAGTTCGGCCAGCACGCGGATGGCCGCGACCACCGAGTCGGGGTTGGCGTTGTAGGTGTCGTCGATCAGCGTCACCTGGCGATCGCCCAGCCGCAGAGACAGGGCGCGCGAGCGGCCTCCGACCGGCTCGAACGCCGTCAGCCCCTCTGCGATCTGTGCCAGCGACACGCCGGCCGCCAGCGCGCAGGCCGCAGCGGCCAATGCGTTGCGCACGTTG
>JALOSH010000349.1 GCA_025458545.1 Hydrogenophaga sp. | reverse complement strand
CAGTTTCAGCAGCAGGCTGTGCCGGCGCGTCTGGGGCAGCAGTGCCAGGTCGGCGTCCTGCCAGGGCAGCTTGGTGGCGTCCACCAGCACCACGGCGGCGTCGGCACCCGAGGCGGCGGTCACCATGTTGCGGGTGTATTGCTCGTGTCCTGGAGCGTCGCCGATGATGAACTTGCGTTCCTCGGTGCTGAAGTAGCGGTAGGCCACGTCGATGGTGATGCCTTGTTCCCGCTCCGACGAAAGGCCGTCGGTCAGGAGGGCGAGATCGGTTTCGCCCTGGCGCTGTACACCGGCCAGGTGATCTTGCAGCACCGCCTTGCTGTCAACCAGCAGCCGACCGATCAGGGTGCTCTTTCCGTCATCAACCGACCCGCACGTGATGAATTTCAGCGCGGGGCGGGTGTCCTGGGTGGTGGCGTTGCTCATCAGAAGTAGCCTTCTTTCTTGCGGCGCTCCATCGAGGCGTCGCTCGTCTTGTCGTCCATGCGGGTGGCCCCGCGCTCGCTCAGGTCGGCCTTGAGCGTCTCGATCACGATGTCTTCGGGCGTGGCCGCCGTGCTGGCCACCGGGCAAGTGCAGGTGATGTCGCCGACGGTGCGAAAACGCACGTCGCGGACCACCACCGCTTCGCCTTCGCGGGGCGGCGTGAGTTCGGTGACCGGGACCAGCAGTCCGCGGCGTTCGACCACCTGGCGCTGATGGCGGTAGTAGATGGAGGGCAGGGCCACGTTTTCCCGGGCGATGTACTGCCACACGTCCAGTTCGGTCCAGTTGCTGATGGGGAACACGCGGAAATGCTCGCCCGGGTGCAGGCGGGTGTTGAACAGGGTCCAGAGTTCGGGGCGCTGGGCCTTGGGTTGCCACTGACCGAAACTGTCGCGGTGGCTGAAGATGCGTTCCTTGGCGCGGGCCTTTTCCTCGTCGCGCCGGGCGCCACCGATCAGGGCGTCGAAGCGGAACTCCTCGATGGCTTCCAGCAGGGTGACCGACTGGTGGGCATTGCGGCTCTCGCCTGGGTGCGCCAGACGCACCGTGCCGCGCTTCATGGAGTCCTCGACGCTGCGCACGATCAGCTCTGCGCCCAGTTCACGGGCGCGCTGGTCGCGGAAGTCGGTCACCTCCGGAAAGTTGTGCCCGGTGTCGATCATCAGCAGCGGGTAGGGAATCTGGCCGGCACCGAAGGCCTTTTCGGCGCACTTGAGCATGACCAGCGAATCCTTGCCGCCGGAGAACAGCAGGGCGGGGCGCTCGAACGCGCCAGCCACTTCGCGCAGGATGAAGATGGTCTCTTCTTCGAGGGCGTCCAGGTGGCGATTGCTCAGGTGGTGGCCGGTGGCCTGGTCAAGGGCGGTCCGTATCACGTCGGGTTCGGTGCGTGCGTTCATGGTGCAGTGTTTTTGGCCACGGGAGATGGCAGGGTCGAGACGGGCTGTACGTGCAGGCCACACTCCTTGGCGCTTTGCTGTTCCCACCACCAACGCCCGGCGCGGAAGTCTTCGCCGACGGCAATCGCACGGGTGCAGGGTGCGCAACCGATGCTGGGGAAGAACTGGTCGTGCAAGGCATTGTAGGGAAGCTGGTGCTCGGCGATGAAATGCCAGACATCGCCCCAGCTCCATTCGACGATGGGACTGATCTTCACCCGTTCCGGCTCCTGGACGACAGCCGACACATCGGCCCGCGCCAGGGACTGTTCGCGGCGCAGACCCGTCACCCAGCCGTCCTTGCCGGCCAGTGCCCGCGCCAGCGGCTCCATTTTCCGGATGTCGCAGCACTGCTTGCGCAGGTCTGTGCTGCGGTACATGGCGTCTTCACCCTGATCGCGAACGAAGCGGACAACGCCTTCGGAACGGGGCCTGAACACCTCGACACTGGTGCCATAGCGCTGTTCGATCTGGCCGATCAGTGCCAGGGTTTCGGCATGCAGCTTGCCCGTGTCCAGCACAAACATGCCGCAGTCGATGCCGGCGAGGTGGATGAGATGGGTCACCACCATGTCTTCTGCACCCAGGCTGGAGGCCTGAACCAGTTTCGGGTGCAGAGCCGCCTGTTCGCGCAGGAGAGACACGGCTTCGAAGACTTTGTGTGCGTGGTCCGGCGAGGGCCGGTTGTAGAGGTCGATGGCGCTCATGGTTCAGTGGACCTCGGACAGGAAACGGGGCGCGGGCTGCACGGCATCGCCCTGGTAGAACGCCGGATAGTGGCTCAGCAGTTGCTGCCCGTGCTCGACCGACTGGTCGGCGCGCAGCACCGCCTGGGTGAATCCGCTGCGCTGCATCTGCTGCAACTGATCGACCAGTACATCACCGGTCGCCCGGATCTCGCCATCGAAGCCCAGCCGCCGCCGCAGCAGGAAGGCCTGGCTGAAGGCGCGCCCGTCGGCAAAACGCGGGAAGTGCAGTTCGACGACCCGGATGCCCTCCAGGCTGACGGCGCGCGGGTCGGCGTCATTGGCCAGACGAATGCGTTCGTGCTCGCCCTCCGGCGGCGTGAAGCGGTCGGCGCGCAGGACTTCCAGTGTGCGGGACGTTGGATTCATGGTGTTTCGGGTGACCTTTCAGGCGGAGGCCACCGACCGGTTGCCTGGTGCGGTGTGGGTGCGCACCGCCTGGGTGGCTGTCTTGAAGGGATCGAGGCCGATGCGCTGGACGGTGGACACGAAACGCTCACCGGGTTCGCGGTGCAGGCGGTAGGTGTCAAGGATGGCTTCCACGACATCGCCCATCTCGCCCGCAGCAAATGATGGACCGATCACCCGACCGGGGACCGCTGCGCCTGACAGGCGCGATCCGTCCGATCCACCCAACGTGACCTGGTACCACTCCTGACCGTCCTTGTCGACGCCGAGGATGCCGATATGGCCGCTGTGGTGGTGACCGCAGGAGTTGATGCAGCCACTGATGTGCAGGTCGATTTCGCCCAGGTCGTGCAGTTCGTCCAGATCGCGGTAGCGCTCCAGCAGGGACTGGGCGATGGGTAGCGAGCGGGCGTTGGCCAGGTCGCAGAAGTCGCCACCGGGGCAGGCGATCATGTCGGTCAGCAGGCCGATGTTGGGGCGCGCCAGGCCCAGGCGCCGCGCTTCACGCCAGAGTTCGGGCAACTGGTCGCA
>JALOSH010000348.1 GCA_025458545.1 Hydrogenophaga sp. | reverse complement strand
AGCACGCGCCCGGGGAGCACGTGGTAGGTCAGCACCGCGGTCAGCAGCGGCCGGTTGGCCAGCAGCTGTTCTTTGGTGACGCCCAGCTCTTGCAGCAGCGCGGCAAAGGCGGTGTTGGTGGGCGCAAACACGGTGAACGGACCCGGCGCGCTCAGCGTGTCGGCCAAGCCGGCCGCGACCACCGCTTCCACCAGGATGCTGAAGTCCGGCAGGCTCTGGGCGACCTGGACGATGTTGGGTGGCGGGGGCGGTGGCGTGTCGACCGGCGGCAGGATCACGCGGTCGATGACGTGGATCACGCCGTTGGCCGCTTGCACGTTGGTGGCCACGATGTTGGCTTGGCGGCCACGCGCGTCGGTGATGGAAGGGCCGCCACGCAGGCTGAGCGTGAAGCTGCCGCCTTGCACCGTGGTGGGAGTGGCGCCTTCGGTGATGTCGGCGGCCAGCACGCGACCGGGCAGCACATGGTAGGTCAGCACGCGGGTGAGCAAGTCGGTATTGGCCAGCAGCTGGTCGGCGGTGACGTTGAGTTCGGCCAGCAGCGCGGCAAACGCTGCGTTGGTGGGCGCGAACACGGTGAACGGGCCGGGACCGCTGAGCGTGTCCACCAGACCGGCGGCCACCACAGCATTCACCAGGATGCTGAAGTCGGGCAGGCTTTGCGCGATCTGCACCAGGTTGCGCGACTGCGGCAGCACCACCCGGTCGACCACATGCAGCACGCCGTTGCGGGCGAACAGATTGGGTCGGATCACACCGGCGGTGCGGCCCTGCGCGTCGATGGCACGGATGTCCGGACCGTCGCGGCGCTCGACATCGAACGTGAGCGCCTGGCCTTGCACCGTGACGGCGGTGCCGCCGTCGCGGATCTGAGCAGCCTGGACCTGTGACGGCACCACGTGATAGGTCAGCACTTCGGTCAGCAGCGTCCGGTTGGCCAGCAGTTGCTGGGCGGTCAGGCCCAACTCGGTGAGCAGGCTGGCGAAGGCTGCGTTGGTGGGTGCCAGCAGGGTGAAGGGGCGGCTGCCGTTCAGTGCGCTTTCCAGTCCGGCGGCCTTCACCGCCTGGTTGAGGATGCTGAAATCGGGCAGCAACTTGAGATAGAGCAGCGCCGAAGGGCGCCACAGGGGCAGGCGCACGACGTAGAACACGCCGTTGCTCGCCAGTTGGCCGGGTGAGGCCAGTGCCACACCGTTGGCAGTGAAACGGGCGCCCGAGCCGCTGGCGTCCGGCGCCACCTCAAGCATCTTGCCCGACAGCGTCGCTTGCTGGCCGACTTTCATGTCTTCCACCATCATGCGCTGGGGCACGATGTGCGAAGCCACGAACTCGCGCAGCTCGGCCTGGTTTTCGGGTTTCTTCAACGCCCCCAGTTCGACGTCCATGTCCATCAGCGCTTCGTTGCTGGGTGCCAGTACCGTCAGCGACGGATCGCTCCGCAACTGCTCGGCCATGCCGCTGGCCTGGACCAGTTTCATGAATTCGCTGGTGCTCGGCTCCTCGCTCAAGGCCTGGGCCAAGGTGAGAGATCCGGCGGGGGTGGCGTCGTTGTCGCCACCCCCGCATGCCGCCAGCAGGCTGGTGGTGGCCAGTGCGGCCACCCAATGCATCCATCGCGTCATGGTTGTCTCCTGGGGGGTTGCCAGAGGGGCCGCTTACTTCGGCATGATCACCGAGTCGATGACGTGGATGACACCGTTGTCGGCCACGATGTCGGTCTTCACCACGTTGGCCGAGTCCACCTTCACGCCACCGGTGGTGCTCACCGTCAGTTCGCTGCCTTGCACGGTTTTCACCTTGCCGGCTTTGACGTCTTTGGCCATCACCTTGCCCGGCACCACGTGGTAGGTCAACACGGCGGTGAGCTTGGCTTTGTCTTTCAGCAGGGCGTCCAGATCGGCCTTGGGCACTTTGGCGAAGGCTTCATCGGTCGGTGCAAACACGGTGAACGGGCCCTTGCCCTTGAGCGTGTCGACCAGACCAGCGGCCTGCAGCGCGGTGGCCAAGGTCTTGAAGGAGCCGGCCGCCACGGCGGTGTCGACGATGTCTTTGGCATGTGCCGAGGTCAGGGCGCCGAACGCGATCAGGGAAGCGATGAGGGTTTTTTTCATGTTGAACTCCAGGGAGGTTGAGGGAGGGTGAGACGGACCGACGGTGAGGACCTGTTGCCAGGCACCAGTTTGAAACCGGACCGGTCTTCGAACCAACAGCCTCGCCAGGTGCTGGGCAAGAGGCCCAACACCCGACGAATTCAGCCGGCGAGGTGCATGGTAATCTGTGCAGGACAAAAAGTGACTGATTGGTATGTAACACAACTTATCGGTGGGGTTATCGACGAGGTCGTCGATATCGGGCAGAATGGTCTCTGTATAAAAGGGTTCTTATGTCCGACGCCAGCCTCAAAACATTTCCCGAACCGCCCGCCAAGCTGAGCTTTCGCCAGCAAATGCACATCGCCCGCGAAGACGCGATCGTGGCGACGGTCAACCGCCTGTTGGCGGAAAAAGGGTTTGAGGCGATGACGGTGGACGAAGTCGCGGCCGAGGTGGGCATTGCAAAGGCCAGCCTGTACAAGCACTTCCCCAGCAAGGAAGACTTGGCTGCTGCGGCCATGGTGCGGGTGATGGACCGCGCGCGAGCATTCCTGGACACCTTGGACACCGGCCATCCGCCGCTGGAGTTGCTGCGCGCCGTGGCACGCTGGACCATGGAGGTGCAGTTGGCGGGCGAGATGCCGTCATTGCCGAGCGAGAACTCCAGCTTGCGGGCCACCCTCACCACCAACAAGGCCTATGTGGACGGGCTCATGGACGTGAGCGATCGTCTGGGTGGCTGGATCAGTGCTGCCCAGGCCAACGGCAGTCTCAACCCGGCGCTGCCACCGATCGCCGTGCTCTACACCCTCTATGCGCGGGCCTGTGACCCGGTGTTGGGATTCCTGAAAAGTTCGGGCCTGTACACCGACGAACAAATCATCGACCTGGTGCTCAGCACCTGCTTCGACGGTCTGAGGACACGGTAGTTAACACCCCCCGCCCAGGGGGCGATGCGAGTGGCCCGGCAAAGCCGGTTCCACCGCATCCTGGGTAAAGGCACGTCACGCCGAAGGGGGAGCTGGCACCAGGGCACCGCGGAACCGGCTTTGCCGGGCCGCCAGTGCCGCCCCCTGGGGGGTGACGCCGCAGGCGGCGCGGGGGGAGTGATCTACCTGATCAGGATCACAGGCACATCGCACTGCGCGAGCACCTGGGTGGCCACCGAGCCCATGACCAGGTTGCCCAGTGCGTTGTGGCCGTGTGAGCCCATCATGACCAGGTCGAACTTGCCTGCGCTGGCGGCCTTGGCGATCTGCTCGCCCGCTCTGCCGACCTTGTGCAGCACGTTGGGCTCGATGCCGTGGCGCTTGAGGAACTTCACCACCGGCGAGGTGATTTTTTCGGCCTCATCGGCGTAGTAGCCGTTGGCCACGTCGGCGCCGACAGCGGCACGCGCCCGCGGAGGCAGCGGTGCCTGAACGGTGAAGAGGGTGAACGAATGCTTGGCACTGAACACCTCGTCGTGGGTGGTCAGGTAGGCCAGCATTTTTTTGGTGAACGGACTGCCGTCAACGGCCAGCAAAATCTTCATGTTGCATCTCCAGGTGGGTTCAAAAACCCAGTGTACGCCCAGCCTGCTTTGCGGCTTCAGCGGTTGGCCACCTCGATGACCAGGGTGGGCTTGAACATCGATTGTTCTTCCTTGCTGGCATAACCCAGTGGATTGGCCACGATGCGGCAGCGTCCCACCTGCGCATCGGTCGGGCAGTGCAAATGCCCGTGCAGCCAGAGGTCGGCCAGGGGGAGCAGGTCGTCGAGTGCGTTGCAGAACCCAGCCGTGCCCGGGCTCAGGCCATAGCGCGGGTCGGCGCTGTGCAGCGTGGGCGCGAAGTGGGTCACCACCACCGTAGGCCCCTGGTGCTCGGTGGCAAGCGCTTTTCGCAGCCAGGCCTGACATTCCAGCGCCAGGCCTCGCATCGCCTCGGCGTCGAACAGGCGACCGCCCCGTTGCCCCGCCATCTTGCTCAGGTAGAAATTGGCGGCCCGGAACGCCTTGTGGCGCGCGCGCAGGCGCTCGGTGAGCGGGCTGCCAGGTGCCGCCAGACCGTCATAGTCGCTCCACAAGGTGGTTCCCACGAAGCGCACGCCTTGCACCACCGCGGTCTCGCGCTCCAGCCACCGGATGCCGAGGCGGTCGCAGGTGGTGCGCAGGTCGTGGTGCGCGCTGTCGACATCGAGCGCGTCGTATTCGTGGTTGCCGGGCACAAACATCACCGGCACCGGCCAGCCGGCGAAACCGGGCAGAGGCGAGAAGCGTTGCAGGCCCCAGTCGGGCTCGTCCATCGCGCTGCCGTCTTTGCGCCGCTGGTAGGAGCCGATGTCGCCGGCCAGCACCAGCAGATCGGCACCGGGCGCGGGTGTGGCGACGAAGCCAGGATCGGCTTCCAGGTGCAGGTCGCTCAGCAGCTGTATCTTCATGGCCGCATTGTCGGACAGGCCGCGTCAGGCTTGGCCTTGCGGCCCCGTGGCCGGGCTTTCAAACCCGCGCGCCGATGCCCGCTCCACCGCCTGGCGCAGCCAGCGGTGGGCGCTGTGGTGAGCGGCTTGCCGGTGCCACAGGGCATCCACGTGCACCGCGGGCACCGGTAAGGGCAGTTCGCACAGCACCAGCTCTTGTTCGATGCCGGTGGCTTCGACAAAGTGGCGCGGCAGCACGGTCAGCAAATCGGTGATGGCGACCACGCGCCCGGCGGTGAAGAACTGGTTCACCGTCAGCACGACGCGGCGCTGCCGCGAGCGCGCGGCCAGTGCCTCGTCCACAAAACCAAACGGGCGTCCGGAAAAGCTCACCAGCAGGTGCCGGGCGGCGCAAAAGGTGTCCAGGTCCAGCGGCCGCCCAGCGAGCGGATGGCCGCGCCGCATCACCACCACGTATTCGCCGTCGTACAGACGCTGGTGCAGGAAGCGCGGCGTGTGTTCCTGCAGGTGGCTGGCGCTGAGTTCGGCCAGCACGCCGGGAAAGTGGCCAATCGCCAGTTCGGCGTTGCCCGATTCGAGCAGCTCGCGCGGATCGCGGGTGGTCAGTGGCAGCACCCGCAGGTTGGCGCCGGGCGCTTCGTTTTGCAGGATGTCGACCAGCCCGGGCACGATCTTCGCCGCGGTGGCGTCGGCCATG
>JALOSH010000347.1 GCA_025458545.1 Hydrogenophaga sp. | reverse complement strand
GCCGTCCTGCGCGCCGCCGCCGCTGGCGCGCACATACAACTGGGCGGGCAGCACGCCGTCGAGCCACTGCGTGACCGAATCGCGGAAGCTCGCCACCATCACCGTGAGCGCGACCGACAGCGCCAGGCTGGCCACCACGCCGCTGGTGGCCACGGCGGCGGTGTCGCGCAACCGGCGCGAGCGCTCCACCACCAGCAGCGGCAGCGCACGGCCCACCACCCGGGGCGCCAGCCGGTCCAGCAGCAGGCCCACTGCGAGCGGCAGCGCCGCAATGCCGCCCACCAGCAGCAGGCCGACCGCCAGGTAGGCGGCCAGCGGAATGCCGGCCACCGGCGGCGCCCAGGCCAGCGCGGCGGCGAGCAGCATCAGGCCGGTATCGGCCGTGCCCAGGCCTTTGAGCGCCAGCGCGGGGGCCATGCGCGCGGTGGCGCGGGCTGGCCACCAGCCACCGGCCAGCGCGGCCGCCAATCCCAGCGCGCCGTAGAGCAGGGCGGCGCCCAGGCTCCATTGCAGCGGCGGCGCCACGCCCGAAAAATAGCCACCGCCCAGATCGCCGCCGAGCACGCGCAGCGCCAGTGCCGCCAGCGCCGTGCCCAGTGCCACGCCCAGCACGCTGCCCAGCAGGCCGAGCAAGGCCGACTCGGCGAGCACCAGGCGCAGCCGCTCGCGGGCCGACAGACCCAGCACACCCAGCAGGGCAAACTGCTGCGAGCGCCGCGCCACCGAAAGCGACAGCACCGAAAACACCAGGAAGCCGCCGGTGAACAGCGCCACCAGTGCGAGCACCGTGAGGTTGACCCGGTAAGCGCGCGACAGGTTGCTGGCCCGTTCACCCACTTGTTCGGGTTGTTGGGCGATCACGCTGGGCGGCAAGGCCAGCGCGGCCAGCAGGGCTTCGGGCGGGGTGCCGGGTTCCAGTCGCAGATCGATGCGGCTGATGCCCCCGGTCCGATCCATCAGCTGCTGAGCGGCGCCAATGTCCATCACCACCAGCGGTGCGCCGGGGGCGTTTACCGTCCCGGCGATGCGCAAGGGGGCCAGGCTCAGCCCGCTTTGCAGGCGCAGTGTGTCGGTTTCGCCGATCGCCCGCCGCGCGGCCGGATTCAGAAACACGGTGTCGGGGGCAAAAATGTCGAGCCGGTCGCCCGTGGTCTCGCCGTTGGTGCGCGACAGCAGCGGCAACAGGCTGGGCGACACACCCGCCACCGTGAGCGCGTCCACACCGACCAGTTTCACGGCGGTGCGTCGGCCTTGCGCGTCGACCACGGTGGTGGGCAGCTCCAGCACCGGGCTGGCCAGCGCCACACCGGGTTGTGCGGCCACGCGGTCCAGCAACCGGTCGTCCAGCAAGCCCTGGCGGGCGCGCAGGCTCAGGTCGGGCTGGCCATTGACCGATCGCACCGCACCGGCAAACTCGGCCAGCGCCGACGCGTTGATCAGGTGCACCGCAAAGGCGAGCGCCACGCCCAGCATCACGGCCACCACCGCCGAAGCGTTGCGCCAGGGGTGGTGCCGCAGTTCTTGCCAGGAAAAAGTGGTAAGCAGCGCGCGCATGGGGTTCGAGCTTATCGCCTGCGCCGTGCAGCGTTTGCGCCCCGCGGGCTATCACGGTGAACCCATGGTCCGCATCCACCTCGCCATCGACCTGAACTACACGGTCAACACCCTGCCGGGTGCCGATTTCATCTTCAACATCCAGGCCGCGCAGACGCGCCAGCAATCCGTCGCCTGGGAGGAACTGCTGGTGAGCCAGCCGGTGCCCCTGAGCAGCCATACCGACCCGGCCACCCACATGCGCACCTTGCGCCTGACCGCGGTGCCCGGCCCGCTGTTGGTTCGCTACCGCGCCACGCTGGACATCACCCACCACACGGCACCACCCGCCACCGTGATGGAAACGCCGGTGGCACAGCTGCCACCCGATGCGCTGATCTATCTCTACCCCAGCCGCTATTGCCAGTCCGACTGCATCACCGCCCAGGCCATGAACCTGTTTGGCAACCTGCCGCAGGGCTATTCGCGGGTGATCGCCATCCGCGACTGGGTGCGCTCGCAGGTGAAGTTCCAGTCCAACACCAGCAACTCCATGACCTCGGCGCTGGACACCCTGCACAGCCACCTGGGCGTGTGCCGCGACTTCGCGCACCTGATGATCGCGATGTGTCGCGCGCTCAACATCCCGGCGCGCTTCACCACCGGCATCGACTTCGGCGCCGACCCGGCGCTCGGCCCCACCGATTTCCACGCCTATGTGGAGGTATATCTGGGTCACCGCTGGTACCTGTTCGACCCGTCTGGGACCGCCATTCCCATGGGCTTTGTGCGCATCGGCACCGGGCGCGACGCGGCCGACGCCTCGTTCGCCACCATCTTCGGCAACGTGACCGCGCTGGCGCCGCGCATCGACGTGTCGGCCCAGACCGGAGCGAACACCGGCTGGTCTTTCCCGGTGCACCGCGAAGAAGCGCTGTCGACCGACGCGGTGTTCGCCTGGAACGCGGTCAACGCCCGCTGAACGATCCGGTCTCGGCATGGGCGAGGCGACCGGCGCCTGTGGTCCAATACGGGGTTTTCAACCAATTTCTGTCTGGATCCGTCATGGGCAACAAAATCGTCACCGAAGCCGACCGCAAGCGCACCCCCCGTCCCTCGCCCATGCCTGGCATGGCCTTGCCCACGCCCGGCCGTGGCCAGCGCATCAGCCTGGAACGTGGTGTCGCCACCCGCAGCAAGAAGAACCCCGGCAAGCGCTCCAGCAAGGGCGGCTGATCCGCCGCTGGAGGCCGCTGTGCGGCAAACAAAAGGCCCCTGACGGGGCCTTTTGTGTTGGTGGGTGCCGAGCGTCATTCCAGCGGTACTTCTTCCCTGGGGGCCGAGATGATGTAGACACCCGGTGCGTTGATGGCCAGGGTGAAGGTCCAGCGCTCCGTGTCCTGGGTCACGCTGGGTACCCGGCAGGTGGTGGCGGCGTTGTTGTCGATGTGACAGATGCGCACCGCGGCCGGGTCGGCCAGCTCGGTTTTGGACATGCGGAACACCGCGTTGGCCTGGGTGGTGCTGAAGTTGTGGAGAAACTCGAAACCGTTGATGGCTTGTGCCGGCAGGTCGCTCAGCGGCACGCTGGGCAAGGAGGCGCTGGCCCAAGAGAGCAGGAAGCTGGGGCTCAGTTCGGTGCCGACGTTGATGGCGCGGCTCACGGTGCTGACGCAGGCCACCGCACCGGGCGCAAAGCGGCTGCCCATCTCCACCCCCATGCTGTCCAGCGTGCCTTGTGGGGTGAAACCCTGGAACGAGGCTTCGCGCAGGTCCTCCAGCGCCAGGTTCAAGTTGACCGGCGCGCCGTCGAAGGGAAAACCAGCGGCCGATGTCACCCGGGTGATGCGCGTTTCGAAGCCATTGATCTCCAGCGGCTGGTTGGCGCTCACCTCGTACAACTGAGGACCCGAGGTCGGTGCAATCTGAACGCCACACAGGTTGGTGGTGGCTGCTGTCACGGTCGGACCGGGCGCCACGTTCACCGGCGTGTCGGCGCCCCCACCACCCCCGCCGCAGGCGGCCAGCAATGCCAGGCTGAGCGCGCCAAGGGTGCGGACCATGGGGGTTGTGAGGGTCTGGGTGCGGTTCATGACGGTGTCCTTTGCCTGCCTGGAGTCGGTGTTTGTTGGTCTGGGCCATCGGATGAAATTCCTCTGGCCGTGCCTTCCGTTTCGAACCTTTCCTGCCTTTCTTGAATTCTTTTTTGGCCGGTTCGGCATTCGGTCACGGGCCTAGTACGACTGCCCTACAATTTCAGCCTTCACCGGGGGTGCGGTGTTTACAAAAGAGGAACACCGCTGAGAAACACCCCTCTCACCTGATCTGGGTTGTGCCAGCGTAGGGAGCGTGATCTGCCGACCGCCGTGTTGCACGGAAGTCGTCCTTTTCAGCCGCTGCCCGAAGCGGCTTTGTTTTTTGAAAAGGCGGACTTCCATGCACCGGCGGTTTTTTTCTGCGGCTCTGTTGTCGGCTTCCATCGCGGCGTTCGCGCCGGTGGCCCAGGCGCAGAATGCGCCCGTGCTTCGGGTGCTCACCCACGGCTCGTTCGACCTGCCCAAAGAACAGCTCGCCCAGTTCGAGAAAGAGGCCGGCGTGCGCTTGCAGATCGTCAAGGCGGGTGATGCGGGCGAGATGACCAACAAGCTCATCCTCACCAAGAACCGGCCGATCGCCGACGTGGTCTTTGGCATCGACAACGCCCTGTTGCCCCGCGCGCTGGCCGCCGGGGTGATCGAGCCGTACGCCGGCCCAGCCGCACAGCGCCTGTCGGCCGCCACCCTCGATGCAGGCGTGGTACCCGTGAACTACGGGTACGTCACGCTCAACATCGACAAAGCCTGGTTCGCCAAGAGTGGCCTGGCGCTGCCAGCCCGGCTGGAAGACCTGACCCAGCCCGCCTACGCCAAATTGCTGGTGGTGCAGAACCCGGCCACATCGAGCCCGGGAATGGCCTTTTTGCTGGCCACCATCGGCGGTCTGGGTGAGGAGGCGGCGTTCCAGTGGTGGCGTGCCATGCGCGCCAATGGCGTGAAGGTGGCCAAAGGCTGGACCGAGGCCTATTACACCGATTTCACCCGCAACGGCGGCACCCGCCCCATCGTCGTCAGTTACGCCAGCAGCCCGGCGGCCGAGGTGTTCTACAGCAAGGAAAAGATCAACGAGTCGCCGACCGCCAACCTGTT
>JALOSH010000346.1 GCA_025458545.1 Hydrogenophaga sp. | reverse complement strand
CTGACGGTCTCGGTCGCCTTGTAAATCAGCACGAAGCCGAGCGCGATCAGGCCGTAGATGCACCCCAGGGCGGCGCCATCGATGAGCAGTTGCAGCACTTGCACGCGCGGGTCTCCTGTGGGTTGGCGGGGTGGTGGGCCAGGGTTGCTGCTGCAATCTTTGTGGCGCGCCGCCCCGGGTGCGTGCTGGGTTTATAGCGGTCTTGCAACAGACTGACGCTAGGGTTGTCCCCATGGGAAGTCGCCGATGCGCCAGCGCAAAGGATTTTCACAAAGCAAACGCTTGGCATAAATGGTGCAAACCCGTATGCTGCTGTCTCCGCATTCAGGAAACGGGTCATGAAGTCCATCCGCATCGGCGCCGGCCTCGGCTTCTACGGCGACAACTGGGAACCGGTGGTCGCCACCATCGAACGCGGCGGTGTGCAATTCATCGCCAGCGACCACCTGGCCGAACTCACGCTCGCCATCCTGCAGAAAGACCGCCAACGCGACCCCACGCTGGGTTACGCGCGCGACGTGGTGCCCATGCTGTTGCGCCTGTGGCCGCTGATGCGCGAGCGCGGTGTGCGTTTTGTCTGCAACGCGGGCGGGCTCAACCCGCAGGGCGCTGCGCAGGCGGTGCTGGCCGCGTTCACCGCCAAGGGCTGGAGCGCGCGCATCGCGGTGGTGAGCGGTGACGATGTGTTGCCGCGCTTGCTGGACACGGCAACACTTGCCGACGACCTGGCCCACCTGTTCACCGGCGAGCCGGTGGCGCAAGTGCGCGAGCGGCTGGTGTTTGGCAATGCCTACCTGGGTGCGGCGCCCATTGTCGAAGCGCTGGAAGCGGGCGCCGACATCGTGATCACCGGCCGGGTGGCCGACGCCGCGCTGTTTCTCGGACCGCTGGTGCACGGGCTGGGTTGGGACCTGAACGCCACCGACGCGGAGGGGCTGGACCGCCTCGCGCAAGGCCTGACGGTGGGGCACCTCCTGGAGTGCTCGGGCCAGGGCAGCGGCGGCAACTTCGGCAGCCAGGGTGCGTGGAAGGAGATTCCCGATCTGGCCCACATCGGCTACCCCATCGCCGAGGTGTGGGAAGACGGCACTGCGCTCATCACCAAGGCGCCGGGCACCGGCGGGCGCATCAACTTCGACACCGTGCGGCAGCAACTGCTGTACGAGGTGCACAACCCGCACGCCTACCACTCGCCCGACGTGGTGCTCGACATGGGCAGCATCCACCTGCACGACGAGGGACACGACCGGGTGCGCCTGACCGGTGCGCGCGGCACGGCGCCCGGGCCGCAGTTCAAGGTGGTGGCCGGTTACCGCGACGGCTTCAAGGGCGAGGTGACCTGGGGCTTCTCATGGCCCGATGCCTGGGACAAAGCGCAGACCGCCATCGCCACCATCCGCACCCAGTTGGCCGAGAAGCGCATCCCGCACGACGAGCTGTATGTCGAGTACCCGGGCCTGAACTCGGCGCACGGCCCGCTCGCGCCGCTGCCCGAGGCATCGGCACTGAACGACATGAACGAGATCTGGACCCGGCTGGTGCTGCGCACGCAGAGCAAGGCCGCCGCCGACGGTTTCGGTCGCCTGTTCCCCTGGATGGGCCTGAGCGGCCCGGCCTACACCTGCGGCTTCACCGGGCTGCACAACACCAGCGAGCTGCTGGGTATCTGGCCGACGCTGATTCCCCGGGCTGCGGTGGCACCGAACGTGCGGGTGGAGCTGTTGGGAGAATCTGGCCCCCAAGCTCCGCCGCTTCGCGGGTCGCTGCCCCCCAGAGGGGCGGATCCTTCTTGGGGCGGCCCTGCGAAGGATCAACCATGAACACCATCCGCATCCCCATCGTCCGCATCGCCCACGCCCGCAGTGGCGACAAGGCCGACTGGGTCGACCTGGGGCTCTTCGCCTGGAACGCCGAGGGCTATCGCCTGCTGGCGCGCGAAGTCACGGCCGAGCGCGTGCGCGCGCACTTCGCGCCCTGGCTGCCCGGCGAGGTGGACGACTGGGCGCTGCCCAACATCCTGGCGCTCAAGTTTGTGCTCAAGGGCGCGCTGCAAGGCGGCGGCGCGCGCAACCTGCGCCTGGACAACCTGGGCAAGGCGATGGCGGGCGCTTTGTTGCGGCTGGAGATCACCGTGACCGAGGCCGAGCTGGCCGAGGCTTTGAACGCGCGGCGTGTGGGATGGTGGGGCGATGTGGCGCCCGCGCTGCCCATGACCGGTATGGCTGGACCTTGATCCCCTCGCCAGCGTGAGCGGATCCCGCTCATGCCCGCTGAATGGTGCCTCTCGCGCCGCCCTCTCAAATCATCATGGCCAGCATGAACCCACCACAAAACCAACCCCCCGAGGTGTTGCTGCTGCAGCACCTGCACGAAGACGGCCCGGGCTACCTCGGCCAATGGTTGGACGGGCAGGGCGTTCGCTGGCAGGTGCTGTGTGCCGAAGCCGGGGATGCCTACCCCAACTCGGTGCGTGGTTTCCGGGGGCTGGCCGTGCTGGGCGGCGCCTGGAGTGCCAACGACGACCGGCCCACCTTGCGCCAGGCCGAGGCACTGATCCGGGAAGCCGACGCGCTGGGCATTCCGGTCTTGGGCCATTGCCTCGGCGGACAGCTCATGGCCAGGGCCTTCGGTGGTCAGGTCCAGACCCTGGCACAGCCCGAAATCGGCTGGCTGCCGATGCGCCACAACGGCAGCGCGACCGCGCGCAGTTGGCTGGGCGAAACGCCAGACAGCGTGGTCTTCCAGTGGCACCACGACAGTTTCATGGCGTTGCCGCCCGGCGCCGAGCTCATCGCCGGTTCGCCCGCCTGCGCCCACCAGGCGTTTGCCCTGCGGCAGCACCTGGCGATGCAGTTCCACATCGAGATCACGCCCCAGAAGATTGCCGACTGGATGGCGAGCCCTGGAGACGCCTACCCCGCGCTGGTGCAGCAGTCACTGGACAGCGTTCAAAACCCCTCGGTGGTCGCTGAGGGCATGGTCAGGCACCAGGCGGGCAGCGAGGCACTGGCGCGGCGGATTTACGGTGTCTGGCGCTCGCGCTGGCCCGGCTGACCCTTTCAGCCCGCCAGACCCGGAATGCTCATTCCGTCCTTGGGGATGGGGCGCGGCTTGCCGTCTT
>JALOSH010000345.1 GCA_025458545.1 Hydrogenophaga sp. | reverse complement strand
CTGAAAGCTCATCACGATGCCCGAGACCACGCCCAGCGCGAAGGTCAGGGCGAACACCTTGGTCCAGAAGTAGTAGGCCTCTTCCCAGGCCGGGTCGCGCGTCTGCGCGAAGCGCAAACGGAAGAACAGCAGGAACCAGCACAGCGCGATGGTGATGGTCGGAAACAGGATGTGAAAGCTGATGTTCAGCGCAAACTGGATGCGGGAGAGCAGCAGGGCGTCGAAGTCCATGACCGGTCTTTCTTCAATGAGGTTTAGGCGTCGGAAGGGCTGGCGTCGCCGCCCTTGTCGGCTTTTCGGGCGCGGCCCTTGCCGGTCAGTGCGTCGCGCAGATCGAGCACTTTCGTGACCTTGGACCCCAGGTCCATCAGCCGCATCGCGGTCTCGGGTTGCAGTTTTTGCACATCGTCAAACCAGGACATCAGGCGTTCGATCAGGTCGTGCATTTCGCGCATGCGGGCCTGCGCGTGGCGTTCGGCTTCGTTGTCGGGCGTGGCCAGCAGGGCACCCCGCAGCATCGACAGCGTGGGCTCGATTTCGCGTCGTCGGCGCTCGGTGGCCAGCACCCGGAAGATTTCCCACACGTCCTCCGGGGCTTCGAAGTACTCGCGCCGGTCGCCGGGCAGGTGGCGCATGCGCACCAGCTTCCAGGCCTGCAATTCCTTCAGGCCCATCGAAACGTTCGAGCGCGAGAAGCCCAGCGCTTCGCCAATCTCATCGGCATTGATCGCCGTCTGCGACACAAACAGCAGGGCGTAGATCTGTCCGACCGTCCGGTTGATCCCCCAGCGACTCCCCATTTCACCGAAGTGGTTGATGAATTCCCGGTTGAGCGAAGGGAGTGGCGTGGGGGTGTTCATGACATTTCCTGAAGTTGTCGAATTTTCAGTAATTTCTGAAAACCATGAACGCTCAGCGGTCTTCGGTGATCCGACATGCCTACAATCGCAGCCACCCAACCGGCCGGAGCACACCGATGAGCATCAAGAGCGACAGATGGATCCGCCGCATGTGCGAGCAGCACGGCATGATCGAGCCCTTCGAGCCGGGCCAGATCCGGCAGAACGCGGCGGGCGACAAAATCGTCAGCTACGGCACCAGCAGCTACGGCTACGACATCCGTTGCGCGCCCGAATTCAAGGTGTTCACCAACATCCACAGCACCGTGGTGGACCCGAAGAACTTCGACGAAAACAGCTTTGTGGACATCAACAAAGATGTCTGCGTGATCCCGCCCAACAGCTTCGCCCTGGCGCGCACCCTGGAGTACTTCCGCATCCCGCGCAACGTGCTGACGATCTGCCTCGGCAAAAGCACTTATGCGCGCTGCGGCATCATCGTGAACGTGACGCCGTTCGAGCCCGAGTGGGAAGGTTATGTGACGCTGGAGTTCAGCAACACCACACCGCTGCCGGCCAAGATCTACGCCGGGGAGGGCTGCGCCCAGGTGCTGTTCTTCGAGAGCGACAAAGACGACGTTTGCGAGACCTCGTACAAGGACCGTGGTGGCAAATACCAGGGCCAGGTCGGGGTGACCCTGCCCAAGACCTGACGCCCAGCCGGGAACTCAGCGGGGCAGTTCGAAGCTGAGCCGACGCACCTGCCCGTTGGCGCCAGGGAAGTCCTGGAACACGCCGCGCACCAGGTAAGGCACCACCTCCACCAGGTCTTCGGCCGAGCCTTCGTGCACCGCGGTGGCTTCAAACACCGTGCGCTGGGCCGCCGGTTCGCTGATGCGCAGCTTCAGGCTGCTCTGCTGCACCGTGCGCACCACGGCGCGATCGCCCACATACCGCGAGCCGAACGGATCGGGCACCCATTGCCCCCCATAAAGACGTCCGTGGGCGTCGCGCCACGGTGCCACATAGGTCCATGGGTCGCTGTAGACCGCCACCAGTTGCTGGCGCTGACGCTCGCTCAGGCTGGCCTGCAGCTCGACAACAAAACGGCCGGCCTGGCCCGGCGGCGCAGGTTGCAGCCCCAGCCGCTGCAGTTCGGCGGCCACCTGCGCCTGGTAGGCCGCCAGCTCCAGTTCGCGCGCGAGGTCGGCGGCGGTGAAGCTGAAGGTCTGCCCGGCGGTGTCGGCTGGCCACTGGTTGAAACGCGTCACCTTGGCGTCCAGCGTGTTCGCGCAGCCTGCCAGCAGGACCAGGACCAGCCCCAGGACCGTGGTCCAGGCGCCCATCGGGCGCCTCGCGGGTTTGCTTTGCGTCGTGGTGTCTGTCATGCTTTGGTATTCGATTCAGGGGCTGCCGGGGTGTCCGGTCGGTCGGGTGTCATCCCGGGCATTTTGTCCGACCGCCAAGCCACCCCCAAGTTCCCTGCACAACAAGTCCCCTAGGAGCGTTCACATGAAATGGGAAAACAACCGCCAGTCGGATCAGGTGGAGGATCGGCGTTCGTCGTCCGGCGGCGGCATGTTCGGTGGCGGGGCTGGCGGCGGGCGCCGCGTGGGCGGGCGGGGCCTGGGCCTGGGCACCATCGTGATCGCGCTGGTGGCGGGCTGGATCTTCGGCATCAACCCGATGACCATCCTGGGTGTGCTGGGCGGAGGCGGCGGTTTGCTGCCCACCCAGGAACAGACCGCGCCCGCTCCGGTGAGTGCCGAGAAGCCCAGCGATCCCATGGGCCAGTTCGTGGCGTCGGTGCTGGGTGGCACCGAGGACGTTTGGACCAACCTCTTCCAACAGGCCGGTGCCCAGTACCAGAAGCCGCGCCTGGTGTTGTTCCGCGGCGCCACGCCCACCGCTTGCGGCACCGGTCAGTCGGCCATGGGGCCGTTTTATTGCCCGGGCGACCAGAAGGTCTACATCGACCTGAGCTTCTACGACACGCTCAAGCGGCAACTGGGCGCTCCGGGCGACTTTGCCCAGGCCTACGTGATCGCGCACGAGGTCGGCCACCATGTGCAGAACCTCATCTGGGCCCACCACAACCACAAGACCAGCAACATCATCGAACCCGGAGACATCGATGAGGCGCTGAACGCCGCGGCCGCCATCGGCGACGATGCGCTGCAGCGCAAGAGCCAGGGTCAGATCGTGCCCGACAGCTTCACCCACGGCACCAGCGAACAGCGCCAGCGCTGGTTCCACAAAGGGCTGGAAACCGGGAGCGTGAAGGCTTGCGACACCTTCAACACGCGCAGTTTGTAAACTCCCACGCTCCGCCGCTTCGGTGGGCGCTTTGGGTGAAAACCACCCAAAGTGAGACAATACTGGGTTAACGCGTAACCAGCGGACGGTCTTGCTCCGCGCGCACTGCAATGACCCTATCTTTCTCCCAACTCTCTTTGTCTCCCCTGCTGGAGCGTGCCGTGGCCGAAATGGGCTACGAGAACATGACGCCGATCCAGGCGCAGGCCATCCCGGT
>JALOSH010000344.1 GCA_025458545.1 Hydrogenophaga sp. | reverse complement strand
CTTAGAATGCAACCCGTTGATCGGGAGAGACCGGCACCCTCTTTGGGCAGCCGGCGCCGAAGGAGCAACCGCCCCGGAAACTCTCAGGCAAAAGGACCGGTCGACGCACTGCGCCCATCACGGCGCACAACTCTGAAGAGTGGCCAGGATGCGTCGTCCAGGCCCACCGCAGGAGCAAGCCAGCCCCGGCTCAACGCAGGGGCGGGTGAATCTCTCAGGTCACAAACAGAGGGGGTCATGGTCCGCACACGGTGTGCGGTTCGTGCCCCTTTGTTTGACGGCTTTCAAAGAGATTCCCATGGCACAACACCTCATCGTCATCGGCGGCGGTATCACCGGCGTCACCAGCGCCTACGCCCTGGCCCGTCAGGGTCACCAGGTCACCCTGATTGAAAAACACCGCTACGCGGGCATGGAAACCAGCCACGCCAACGGCGGCCAGCTCTCGGCTTCCAACGCCGAAACCTGGACCCACCCTTCCACCCTGCTCAAGGGCATCAAGTGGATGCTCAAGGCCGACGCGCCGCTGCTGGTCAACCCCAAGCCCAGCTGGCACAAACTCAGCTGGTTTGCCGAGTTCGCCGCCAACATCCCCAAGTACCGCGACAACACCATCGCCACCACCCGGCTGGCCATCGCCGCGCGCGAACACCTGTTTGGCTGGGCCGAGCGCGAGCAGATCGACTTCGACCTGAAAAAGCAGGGCATCCTGCACATCTACCGCGACAAGGCCGGTTTTGACCACGCGGGTAAGGTCTCCAAACTGCTGGCCGAGGGCGGCCTGCCGCGCCGCGCCGTCACCCCGGCTGAGATGCGCGCCATCGAGCCCACGCTGGCGGGCGAGTATTACGGTGGCTACTACACCGAGAGCGACAGCACCGGCGACATCCACAAGTACACCCACGGCCTCAGCCTGGCCTGCGAGCGCCTGGGCGTGAAGCTGCTGACCGGCCAGACCGTTGCGCGCGTCACCAGCGACGGCCAGACCGCGCAGGTCACCCTGGCCAACGGCGAGGTGGTGCGCGGCGACGCGGTGGTGGTCTGTGCCGGCGTGCACAGCCGGGCGCTGGGCGCCCAGCTCGGCGACCGCCTGAACGTCTACCCGGTCAAGGGCTATTCCATCACCGTGATGCTGAACGACGAGCAGAGCCAGACCGCCGCGCCGCAGGTCAGCCTGCTCGACGACGAGACCAAGCTGGTCACCAGCCGCCTGGGTGTCGACCGCTTCCGCGTGGCGGGCACGGCCGAATTCAACGGCATGAACCTGGACATCCGCGCCGACCGCATCCGCCCGCTGGTGAACTGGGTCAACCAGTGTTTCCCCGGCGTGAGCACGCGCCGCGTCGAGCCCTGGGCCGGCCTGCGGCCCATGATGCCCAGCATGCTGCCGCGCGTGGGCCCCGGCAAAGCGCCCAATGTGTTCTACAACACCGGCCACGGCCACCTGGGCTGGACGCTTTCGGCCATCACCGCGCACCAGCTGACCGACCACGTGGCGCAGTGGCAGGCACAAAAGCGCCACACCCGCGTGGTGATGCCCGCGCCTGCGGTCTGACGCTGCGCGCCGCCCGCGACCCGCGACCCGCCGCGGTTTGCGGGCATGGCGTGTTCAGGCCCGCAGCGGCGGCGGGCATGGGCTAAGCTCGCCAGCTCACCCACCGCCGAGCCACCCATGCCCACCGAATTCCGCGTGCTGAGCCTCATCCCGCCGATGACGCAGCTCAACACGCCCTACCCGTCCACCGCCTACCTCACCGGCTTCCTGCGCTCGCGCGGCATCGCGGCGGTGCAGGAAGACCTGGCGCTGGCACTGGTGCTAAAGCTCTTCACGCCCGCCGGGCTGGAGGCGGTGCGCGGCCGTGCGCTGGCCCAGCCCGAGGCGCAACGCACGGCCAGCGTGCACGGCTTCCTCGATCAGTTCGAGCAGTACCGCAGCACCATCGGCCCGGCCATTGCCTACCTGCAAGGGCGCGACTCCACATTGGCGCACCGCATCGCCGCGCGTGGCCTTCTGCCCGAAGGCCCGCGTTTTGCGGCGCTGGACGCCTATGTCGATGACGGCAGCGGCGACCCGCTGGCCTGGGCCTTTGGTGCCCTGGGCGTGCAAGACAAGGCGCGCCACCTGTGCACGCTCTACCTGAACGATCTGGCCGATGTGCTGCGCGATGCGGTGGATGAGCGCTTCGAGTTCGTGCGCTACGCCGAATCGCTGGCCAGCAGCCAGCCCACCTTCGATCCGCTGGCCAACGCGCTGGCCGCGCCGCCCACGCTGGTGGACGACCTGCTGAGCAACCTGACCCTGGCCGCCATCCACCGCCACCGGCCCACACTGGTGCTGCTCTCGGTACCGTTCCCGGGCTCGGTCTATGCGGCGCTGAGCATCGCGCAAACCATCAAGGCACACAACCCGCTGATCCGCATTGCGCTGGGTGGCGGCTTTGTCAACACCGAACTGCGCGAACTGTCGGACCCGCGCGTGTTCGACTTTGTGGACTATGTGACGCTGGACGCGGGCGAGCGCCCGGTGCTGTCGCTGATCGAACACCTGCGCGGGCAGCGCGGGCGGCAGCGGCTGCAGCGCACGTTCTTGCGCAACGCCGACGGCGTGGTCCAGTTCGTGAACCTCGCCGAGCCCGACATTCCGTTCGATCACGTGGGCACCGCCACCTGGGATGGGTTGCCGCTGGACCGGTACCTGAGCCTGCTCGACATGCTCAACCCCATGCACCGGCTGTGGAGTGACGGCCGCTGGAACAAGCTCACCGTGGCCCATGGCTGCTACTGGAAGAAGTGCAGTTTCTGCGATGTGAGCCTCGATTACATCGCCCGCTATGAAACCGCCACCGCCGAAAAGCTGGCCGACCGCATCCAGCAAATCGTGGAGGAAACCGGCCAGACCGGCTTCCATTTTGTGGACGAGGCGGCGCCGCCCAAAGCGCTGAAAGCGCTGGCTCTAGAGCTGATCCGCCGCGACCTGCAGATCAGCTGGTGGGGCAACATACGGTTTGAAAAAACCTTCACCCCCGAGCTGGCCGAGGTGCTGGCGCAAAGCGGTTGCATGCTGGCGCAAAGCGGTTGCATCGCGATGAGCGGCGGCCTCGAAGTGGCCAGCGACCGGCTGCTCAACCTGATGAAAAAAGGCGTGAGCGTCGAGCAGGTGGCGCGCGTCACCAAAGGCTTCTCAGACGCGGGCATTCTGGTGCACGCCTACCTCATGTATGGCTTTCCCACGCAGACGCTGCAAGACACGGTGGACGCGCTCGAATACGTGCGCCAGCTGTTCGAGGCCGGCTGCATCCAGAGCGGTTTCTTCCACCGCTTCAGCTGCACCGTGCACTCGCCCGTCGGCCAGCACCCGGCCGACTACGGCGTCGAGCTGATCCCCCTGCCGCCGGTGAGCTTCGCCAAAAACGACATTGGCTTCATCGACCCCACGCCCATGCCGCCCGGCGTGGACCACGATGTGCTGGGCCAGGGCCTGCGCAAAGCCATCTACAACTACATGCACGGCCTGTGTGTGGAAGACGATGTGCGCCGCTGGTTCGAGCACCTGCCGATCAAGGCACCCAAACCCACAGTCAAGCGCGGCAAGATTGCGAAGGCGCTGGGCTGAGCGATGGCTGGGGCATCCCAGCTTTCCCGCACAGCGCACCGCAAAGGTCGGCCTTGCGCGCGCAGGCCTTGACGGCGCCTCACCCCCAGGACCGCGTCAGCAGTTCATCCAGCGCATCGGCAATTTCCTGACCACGTTCGGCCAGGCTGCCGACATGCTCGCCCAGTTGCTCGATGGAGACCGACACCATGTCCAGAGGGTGCAGCACCAGATCCAAGCCGGTGAAGCGGAACACCGGGTTCAGCCGCGTGCCCGCCGACGCTGCCCTGCGGGGCAACAAGCTGCGCCGCACCAGCGGTACCACCACCCGGCGCCGGTAGTCGTCAAACAGCGACGACTGCACCACCACCACAAACGGAATGCTCTCGCGCAACGGCCCCTTGTTTCGGTGAACGTCGAACTGCGCCATCTACAGCGTTTCAGAGAGTCGTGTGCTCGTCGGCGAACGAGCCCACGGATGCATGCACCGCATTCCATTCACTGGCACAGGCCTTGGCTCGCTGCTGCCTGTCTGCCTCCGCCTGTTGCTGTCGATGGGTGTAATCCGTGAGCAGCGTTTCCACCGTGGCCGACAGGTTGCTGCTATAGCGTTTGGCCGCATCGACCACGTCTTCTGACAAGCTCAGGTTGACCGGGCGTTTGCGCTGGAAGGTGAAGGCTTGAGGCATGCGGGCTCCTGATGCATCACCTTGGATGCGTATGACATGCGCATATTATGAAGGTAAGAACCATGAAGGTACTCAGGCGTCAGCCACCCGCCGCGATCTGCCGCAAGGCCCGCTCGTAAGCCTCGGCAGGCTGACCACCCGAGATGAGGTGGCGCTCGTTGACGATCACCGCTGGCACCGAGTGGATGCCCGCCTGGGTGAAGAACTGTTCGCGTTCACGCACTTCGTCGGCAAATTCGTCGCTGCCCAGCACTTGCTGCGCACGCTCCACGTCCAGCCCGACCTGCTGCACCGCTGCGAGCAGCACCGCCGGGTCGGCAGGGCTTTCGGCGCGGCCGTGGTGGGCTTGCAGCATGGCCATCTTCAGCGCGTGTTGCTGACCTGGCGCGCCTTCTGCTGCGGCCCAGGTCAGCAGCCGGTGCGCGTTGAAGGTGTTCCAGATCCGGCCACGGCCGTCCCGGTTGAAGTCAAAGCCGGCCGCGGCGCCGCGTTCGCGAATGGTGTCGCGTATCTGCGCTTGCTGCGCGGCTGTGCTGCCGTACTTTTTGGCCAGGTGCTCGCCCACGTCTTCGCCTTCGGGCCCCATGTGAGGGTTGAGCTCGAAGGGCTGGAAGTGCAGCTCGGCGGTGATGTCTGGCGCCACACGTTCCAGCGCGCGTTCCAGGCCCGCCAGGCCCACCGCGCACCACGGGCAGGAGACATCGGAAACAAAGTCGATCTTGAGGGTCTTGGTCATGCGGCGATGTTAGCGGGCCATGCGCGACAATGCTCGACCGTCTGAAAAGTCCCGCTGCACACCGATACACATCGCTTCCCGCACCATGACCGACCGCTATGCCGTCATCGGCAACCCCATTGGCCACAGCAAGTCCCCGCTGATCCACGCCGCTTTCGCGCAGGCCACTGGGCAGGACATCGAATACACCGCCATCGAAGGCCCGCTGGACGGTTTCAAGGCCACGGTGGAGGCTTTCATCCGTGCCGGTGGCAAAGGCATGAACGTCACCATTCCCTTCAAGCTGCAAGCCTTCGACATCGCCACCGACCCGATGGAATCGGCCCGCCTCGCCGGTGCGGTCAACGCGCTCAAGTTCGAAGGCGGCCGCATCTTTGCGCAAAATTTTGACGGCCTGGGCCTGATGAACGACATCCAGCGCAACCTGGGCGTGTCGCTCGCTGGCAAGCGGGTGCTGATCTGCGGCGCGGGCGGCGCCACGCGCGGCGCCATCCTGCCGATCGCGGCGCAGAAACCGGCGCTGATCGCCGTGGCCAACCGCAGCGCCGACAAGGCGCACGGGCTAAAGGCCGATTTCGCGGCGCATGCGAACCTGCAAACCGGAGGTTATCAAGGCCTGGCCGGTGAATCGTTCGACGTGGTGCTCAACGCCACGTCCACCGGCCTCTCGAAAGACGAGCTGCCACTGCCTGCGGGCGTTTACGCGCCCGGCGCGCTGGCCTACGACCTGGTGTACGGCATGCGCCCGGACACCAGGCCGGTGATTCAGCGCTTCACTGTTCCGCTGGTTTGAAAGACCACCCCTGAGATGCGGGCTCTGATGCTCAACGCATCAGGGCTTTTTTCAGCTGCTCGTGCCTGGCCTCAGGTCGGTCGACCCGCAGCGCGGACTCCAGCTCTTGCAGGTGCTTCTCCATCAGGTTGGCGGCCCGGTCTGCATCTCGGGTTGCGAGAACATCGACGAGTTCATGGTGCTGGTGGTGCCAGCAACCCAGGCCATCCGGATTCGCATACAGCTGGGTGACCAGGCTGGTTCGGGCCACCAGCAGTTCGACCTGTCGCTCCAGCTCCAGGCTCTGCGACAGCCGCGCAAGGATGATGTGGAGTTCACCGCTCAACCGGACCGCGAGGCGCTGGTCGCCGCTTTGGCGGGCTCTGGTCTCGGCATCCAGGTTCTGCTTGAGCAGCTTCAGGCCATCGGGGCGCAACACCGCACACAGCTTTCGAACCACGGCGGTCTCCACGATGCGCCGCAATTCATAGATCTCGCGCGCCTCGATGAAGCTCGGCGCCGCCACCCAGGCCCCAGCGTTGCGGCGCAACTGCACCAGGCGCTGCTCGGCCAGGCGCCAGAGGGCCTTGTCAACATGCCGGCGTGAGCTCGACAGGATTTGCGCCAGCGCTGTTTCGGTCAAGCGCGTGCCCGCGCCGAGTCGCTGGTCCACGATGGCCGCGTACAAATGCCGGTAGGCGTCTTCTGCACTTTGCATGGCCGTGATCCCTTCCAGAAAGCGTTCCCAAGATTGGTGCGATTGTGCTGGCGGAGAGCTGTCAAACGACATCTTCAGGCGCAATTGCGCCAACAGATTGTGCGAAAAACAAGTTTAAGTTGTTGATCCATATGAAATACATGAACGATCGGCACACCGCTTGCGTTCATCGTGAGCGCTTCCAGCCCGAAGCCTCTGCAACCCGATTGAAAGGATCCTGACATGCTCGCTACCCTCTCTTTGCGCCGCTGGTTGACTGGTGCTGTCAGTGTCATGGCACTGGCGCTCAGCAGCATCGCCAGCGCGCAAACCCCGGTGAAGTTCTCCCTCAACTTCAAACCCGACGGCTCCAACGCCGCCTGGTTTCTGGCCCAGGAAAAAGGCTATTTCCGCGCTGCAGGGCTTGACGTGACGCTGGATGCCTCCAACGGCACCGGCGATGTGCTCTCGCGCCTGGGCAACAACTCCTACGACTTCGGCTTTGCCGACATCGGTGCGCTCATGGAATTTGCCGCGCGCAATCCGCAGCAGGCACCGGTGGCGGTGTTGGCCATCTACGCGAACAGCCCGTTGTCCATCGTGGCGCTGCGCAAAAGCGGCATCACGGGCCCCAAGGATCTCGTGGGCAAGAAACTCGGTGGCCCGGCGTCGGACGGCGCCTACCGCATGCTGCCCGCATTTGCAAAGGCCACGGGTTTGGACACGGCCCAGGTGCGCACCGAAAACATCGACATCCGGGTTCGCGAGACGCTGCTGTTCCGCGGTGACCTCGACGCCATCGCCGGGTTCGACTCCAGCATCTGGTTCAACCTCAAGGCCATGGGCGTGAAGCAAGACGATGTGGTGTTCATGCGCTACGCCGACCAGGGACTGGACCTCTATGGCAACGCGCTGATGGTGTCGCGCCGGATGCTGGAGGCCAACCCCGAGGTGGTGCGCGCTTTCGTCAAGGCCACCTCCCTGGGCTGGCGCGACGCGCTGGCGAATCCCGCCGAAGCCATCGACGCAGTCGCCAAACGGGACCCGCTCATCAACAAGGCGATCGAAATCGAGAAGCTTCAGTGGTTGCTCAAGAACCAGATCCGGTCCCCCTTGTCGAACCGCGACGGCCTGGGTGCCGTGGACCTTGCGCGCCTGGACCGGCAGATCGAAACCATCAGCTCGGTGTTTGCCTTGCCGGTCAGGCCCGCTGTTGCCGCCATTTACGACGCCCGGTTCCTGCCCCCCGTTGCAGACCGTCGCCTGCCGTGAGCGCCATGGAAGAAACCCTGGACTGGGTGATTCACGGGGGTGAGGTGTTCACCGGCGGTGCGCTCCAGCGCTGCGATCTCGGTATCCGCCAGGGTCGGGTAGCGGCCATCGCCGATCGCATCGAAGGCGGGGCTCAGCGGTTCGACGCCAAGGGCCTGTGGGTGTTGCCCGGCGGGGTGGACGCTCACGTCCACATCGACCAGCCACCCAACCCGGGGAGCGCCGCCCGGGGCGCTGAAATGGCGGACAACTTCGAAAGCGGCACCCGCTCAGCCGCTTTCGGCGGCACCACGACGGTGCTGTCGTTTGCGCCGCAATTCAAAGGCCAGTCTTTGCAGGCCGCGCTCGACGAGTACCACGCCCGGGCCCGCGGCAACGCCTATGTGGACCACGGTGTTCACATGATCGTGTCGGACCCGACACCCGAGGTGCTGGAGCAGGAACTGCCCCGCCTCCAGCAGCAGGGCTGCACCTCGGTCAAGATCTACCTCACCTACGAGGCGCTCAGGTTGTCCGATCGCCAGGTGCTGGACGTGCTGGATGCCTGTCGGCAGGCCGGTCTGCTCACCATGGTCCACGCCGAAAATCTGGACTGCATCCTGTGGCTGACCGAGCGCCTGGAGCGCGCCGGGATGACGCAGCCGCAATACCACGAAGCCTCCCGCCCGATGCTGGTGGAGCGCGAAGCG
>JALOSH010000343.1 GCA_025458545.1 Hydrogenophaga sp. | reverse complement strand
GCGAACAGGCTGGCCTGCCAAGGCCGGCAGCATGGGCAAGGGATACCCCGGCCACCGGGTGGCGGTGATCGATGACGATGGCAACGAGTGCCCGGTGGGTGTGCCGGGCGATGTGGCGGTGCATCGGCTCGATGTGCACGGCGAACCGGACCCGATTTTTTTTCTGGGCTACTGGAAAAACGAGGCATCGACCCGCGCCAAATTCACCGGCGATCCGGCCAACAGCTGGTGCCGTACCGGCGACCTGGCCACGCGCGACGCCGACGGCTACCTCTGGTACCAGGGCCGCAGCGACGACGTGTTCAAGGCGGCTGGCTACCGCATCGGGCCGAGTGAGATTGAAAACTGCCTGGTCAAGCACCCGGCCGTGGCCAACGCTGCCGTGGTGCCCAAGCCCGACGCCGGACGCCCGCTTCGAGCGCCAGCTCATCGCCAGCCTGCAGGCCCATGTGAAGGGCCAGCTCGCGCCCTACGAATACCCGAAAGAGATCGAGTTCGTGGACGCCTTGCCCATGACCACCACCGGAAAGGTGCAGCGGCGCGTGCTGCGGCTGCAGGAAGAAGAGCGGGCGGCCAAGCAACAGGGGTAGGGCTGACACCCCGCTCCTTGCGCCGGAGGCATGCAGGTTCACCGCTGGGCGGTGGTGGCCGGTTCCGCCACGAAGATTTCGATCCGGCGATTCTTGGCACGGCCCTCGGCTGTGCCGTTGTCGGCCACCGGTTCGCGTGAACCCTGGCCCGCGGTGTTGAAGCGGGTGACCGCCACGCCACGCGCGATCAGGTAGTCGCGTGCGCTGTTGGCCCGGTCCACCGACAGCGGGTTGTTCACCGCGTCGCTGCCGGTGCTGTCGGTGTGGCCAACGATGCTCACCGTGGTGGCCGGGTTGGCGTTCAGCGTGGTGGCGAACTGGTTCAGCACGCCGGCCATGTTGGGCTTGACCGCCGAGCGACCGACGTCAAAGGAGATATCGCTCGGAATGTCCAGCTTCAGCCGGTTGTCGGTCGTCTGGGTCACCGCCACGCCGGTGCCTGCCGTGGCCTTTTCCATCGCCGCTTTTTGCTCCTGCATTTTTTTGGACCAGACGTAGCCGCCCAGCGCGCCCGCACCCGCGCCGAGCACCGCGCCCTTGGCGGCGCTGCTGGAATTGCCGGTGACGGCGCCGAGCACCGCGCCCGCCGCAGCGCCGATGGCGGCGCCCTTGGCCGTGCCTTGCTGGGTTTCGGTCATGTTGGCGCAGCCGGTCAGGGTCAAGGCGGCGGCCACGGTGGCTGCGGTCAGGCTGCGGGAAAGAGGTGTGTTCATGATGTTGATCTCGGCTGGGTTGAAGAAAGGCTTGGGGTGTGTGGCAGCGGGCGGGTTTGGTGGCGCTTGGTCACTTTTGACCCGAATGCGACCCACGGGTTTCCATTCGTCACTCTAAACTTATACCCGTCCCGCGCCGTGCGCCAGCGCACACCCACTGCATTTACAAAGAATTTCATGAACACCATTCCACTGGGCTCCGGCCTGTTGCAAGTCACCCCCATCTGCCTGGGCACCATGACCTTCGGAGAGCAGGTGAACGAGGCTGATGCCCACACCATCCTCGACCGCTCGTTGGCGCGCGGCGTGAACTTCATCGACGCCGCCGAGATGTATTCGGTCCCGGCCAAGGCCGAGACCTGTGGCTCGACCGAGACCATCATCGGTCACTGGTTGGCCAAGAATCCAGGTGCACGCCAGAAGCTGGTGGTGGCCACCAAGGTGGCCGGCCCGGCGCGCGGCATGCCCTGGCTGCGCGGCGAGGTCAGCAAGGCCGGCATCATCGAGGCGTGCGAAGGCAGCCTGCGCCGCCTGCAAACGGATGTGATCGACCTCTACCAGATCCACTGGCCAGCCCGCAACGTGCCGGCTTTTGGTGCGCTGTATTTCGACCCGGCCAAAGACCGTGCCGCGCCTTCGGTGCTGGAGCAACTGGAGGCCCTGGCCGACCTGGTGAAGGCTGGCAAGGTGCGGGCCATCGGCCTCTCCAACGAATCGCCCTATGGCGTGCACGAGTTCGTGCGGGTGGCCGAGCAGCATGGCCTGCCGCGCGTGGCCACGGTGCAGAACCCGTACTGCCTGATCAACCGCAGCTATGAGAACGGGCTGGACGAAACCTGCCACCATCTCGGCGTGTCGCTGCTGGCGTATTCGCCGCTGGGTTTTGGCTTGCTGACCGGCAAGTACGACGACACCGGGCTGGTCGGCAGCCATGGCCGCATGGCGCTGTACGACAGCATGAAGGCGCAGCGCTGGGGTCGGCCCGAAGCGCTCGCCGCTGCGAAGCGCTACAACGCCTTGGCGCGCGAGCACGGCCTCACGCCGTCGCAGCTGGCGCTGGCGTTCTGCTACCGCCATCGCAAAGTGGCCAGCACCATCATCGGCGTGACCTCGCTGGCGCAGCTGGACCAGTGCCTGGATGCCTGGGAGGTGCAGCTCTCGCCCGAACTGCTCAAAGCCATCGACGCGATCCGCTGGGAAATGCGCGACCCCGCGCAGTGATTGGCACCCCCGCCGCGCTGCGCGCGACCCCCTCCAGGGGGCGATGCGAGTGGCCCGGCGGAGCCGGTTCCACCGCATCCTGGCACGGACACCGCTTTCGCTACCGTTCCTCATGTCGAAGAAAACGCACGTTTCTGAAACACCTGCCACGGCCTGGTTGAAAGCGCGTGGCGTGGCGTTCACCGAGCATCCCTACGAATACCTGGAGCATGGGGGCGCCCAGCACAGCGCTGCCGTGCTGGGCTTCGACCCGTTCGCTGTGGTCAAGACGCTGATCATGCAGGACGAGTCGGCCAAGCCGCTGGCCATCCTGATGCACGGCAACCGCACCGTGTCCACCAAGAACCTGGCGCGGCAGATCGGCGTGAAGTCGGTGGAGCCCTGCAAGCCCGAAGTGGCCAATCGGCACAGCGGTTACCTGGTGGGCGGCACCTCGCCGTTTGGCTTGAAGCGCGCCATGCCGGTGTACGTCGAGTCCACCGTGCTGGCCTTGCCCAAGATCCTCATCAACGGCGGCCGACGCGGCTACCTGGTGGGCATTGACCCCGCCGTGCTGGCCGGGCCCCTGGGGGCGAAGCCGGTGCAGTGCGCGCTGGCAGAATAGCTGGCTGCCCAAGCCGCGCTGGCCGGCCCCGTGCGGCACATTGAAGGATCTGCATTTTGGAAGCTTTGTACCCCGTCATCGCCACCGTGTTGGCCTACCTGATCGGTTCGCTCTCGTTCGCCGTGGTCGTCAGCCGCGCCATGGGTCTGAGCGATCCGCGCACCTACGGCAGCAAGAACCCAGGCGCCACCAATGTGCTGCGTTCGGGCAGCAAGAAGGCGGCCATTCTGACGCTGCTGCTGGACGCCCTCAAGGGGTGGTTGCCGGTGTTCGTGGTCAGGGGCTGGGGTGAGGCCTTCGGCCTGGGCGACGGCACCGTGGCGCTCGTCGGTCTGGCCGCGTTCCTGGGCCATCTGTGGCCCGTGTTTTTCCGTTTCGTGGGTGGCAAGGGCGTGGCCACAGCGGCCGGTGTGATCATTGGTTTCGAACCCTGGCTTGGCCTGGCCTCGCTGCTCACCTGGGTGATCATCGCCTACTTCTTCCGTTACTCGTCGCTGGCCTCCATCGTCACGGCCATCTTCGCGCCGGCCTTCTACCTGTTTGGCCACCACGTGGCCTGGACCGCCCCACGTGACATGGTGCTGAGCCTGGCCGTCATGGGGCTGCTGCTGGTCTGGCGCCATGCCGACAACATCAACCGCCTGCTGGCCGGCAAAGAGAGCAAGCTGGGGGCCAAAAAATCATGAGCCCGCACATCACCCGCCACGGCGTGGCCGCGCGTTACAGCGAAGCGGCGGTGTTCAACGGCGTGGTCTACCTCGCGGGCATGGTGCCCGAGTGCGAAGCCACCGACATCCGGGCCCAGACGCAGGATGTGCTGAACCAAGTGCAGCAGCGCCTGCAGGAAGCGGGCAGCGACAAGTCGCGCATCCTGCGCGCGCAGATCTTCCTGACCGACATCCGCGACATCGGCGCCATGAACGAGGTGTGGGATGCCTGGGTGGTGCCGGGCACCGCACCGCCGCGCGCCACGGTGCAAGCCGCGCTGGCTGACCCGGCCTGGAAGATCGAGATCGTGGTCACGGCCGCGCAGAAACTGCAACACTGACCCTTATCCAGCCGGAGAAGCTGCCCCAAGCTCAGAACACCGCGGAACCGGCTCCGCCGGGCCGCAGGTGTTGCCCTTTGAGGGGCGGAGCCGGTGACGCGCAGCGAACCGGCGATGGGGGTGGGCCTAAAACCGCCGCTCCAGCGTCAGCTGGTCGTTGCTGCGCTGCATCTGGAAACGGGTGAGGAAACTGTTGCCCAGCAGCACATAAGGCATGGACTGGGGCGTGACCACCGCTTCCACATTGCGCACCAGCACATCGCCCACCCGCACGCTGTCGAGCCGTATCAGGTATCCGATGGCCACGCCGTTGGCGGTGTTCATCTGCACACGCTGGCCTTGTGCGTAGTTCAGGTTGATGCGCTTCGCGTCCGTCTCGCCAATGCCGATCACGGTCGCACCGGTGTCCACCATGAACTGCACCGCCCGGCCATTGATCTGCCCTTGCGGCATGAAGTGGCCTTGCCCGTCGGCGGTGAGCACGATGCGCTGTGCGCCGCCGCCGCTGGGTGCGCCGCCGCGCCCCACACTCACCGGCGCTTCGCCCACCCGCAGCGTCTGGCGCTGTCCATTCACCTCCACCACAGCGCTCTCACCCTGCGTGCTGAGCAACTTCACGCCCTGGTGCGTCTGCCCCGGGTTCAAGAACTTCGGCGCCGCACCGTCCACGATCAGCAAAGCCCTGGCGCCCGCCACCCCCGAGAGCGCCACCGACTGCGCCCACGAAGCACCGGCAACGAGGCCAAGGATCAGAGCGGGCAGCAAAGGCGTGGGCATGAGGTGTCCGGTTCAGTGGGCGCCGAGGGTCCGGCTTTGCCGGCCCAAGGGCGCCGCCCCCTTGAGGGGGTGACGCGCCCTTGGGCGCGGCGCGGGGGTGGGCTCAGTCTCTGAAATTGTTGAACGACAAAGGCAGATCCTTCAGTTCGCTCTTGATCAGCGCCATCGCTGCCTGCAGGTCGTCACGCTTGGCACCGGTGACGCGCACCGCGTCGCCCTGGATCGCGCCCTGCACCTTGAGCTTGCTGCCCTTGAGCACCTGCTGGATCTTCTTGCCGTCTTCGGTGCTGACGCCGTTTTTCACCTTCACCACCTGCTTGACCTTGTCGCCGCCGATCTTCTCGACCTTGCCCGCGTCCAGAAAGCGCACGTCCACGCCGCGCTTGGCCAGCTTGGCCACCAGCACATCGTTCACCTGCGTGAGCTGAAAGTCGGCGTCACCAAACAGGGTGATTTCTTTCTCTTTGTCTTTCAGTTCGATGGCGGCGCTGGTGCCCTTGAAATCGAAGCGGGTGCCGATCTCGCGAGCGACCTGCTCCACGGCGTTTTTCACTTCGACCAGATCGGCTTCGAGGACGGTGTCAAAAGAGGGCATGGTGCGGTTTCCAGAGAGCGTGAATGAGACAATCGACCGATGTTAGTCGAGAACAATGTGGCGCTCCAGCCGCTCAACACCTTTGGCATCGCGGCGCGTGCACAACGCCTCGCCCGCCTGCGTTCAGAAGCCGA
>JALOSH010000342.1 GCA_025458545.1 Hydrogenophaga sp. | reverse complement strand
GGCCTTTGGCGGCCTGAACGCCGTGGCGCAGACCGCCACCGAACCGGCCGCTGCCACCGCCACCGCGGCTCCTGCCGACGCTGCCGCAGCACCCGCTCCGGCCGCTGACGCCGCCGCACCGGCCGCTGCCGTGGCCGCCGAGGCGCCTGCCGCTGCCGTGGTCGAAGCGACCGCCGCAGTTGCAGTGGTGGAGGCGGCACCAGCCGCTGCACCGACCCCCAATAAAGGCGACACCGCCTGGATGATGGTCGCTACGCTGCTGGTGATCCTGATGGTGGTGCCTGGCCTGGCCCTGTTCTACGGCGGCCTGGTGCGCAGCAAGAACATGCTGTCGGTGCTGATGCAGGTGATGGTGACCTTCTCGCTGATCGTTGTGCTGTGGGCCATCTACGGCTACAGCCTGGCCTTCACCGAAGGCAACGCCTTCTTCGGCGGATTCGACCGCCTGTTCCTGAACGGGGTGTGGGACAACGCCGCTGGCACCTTCGCCAACGCCGCGACGTTCAGCAAAGGGGTCGTGATTCCTGAGATCGTGTTCGCCGCTTTCCAGGCCACCTTTGCCGGCATCACCTGCGCCCTGATCGTGGGCGCCTTCGCCGAGCGCATGAAGTTCAGCGCTGTGCTGCTGTTCAGCGCCCTCTGGTTCACCTTCAGCTACGTGCCGATCGCCCACATGGTGTGGTTCTGGATGGGCCCGGACGCCTACAGCTCGGCCGAAGTGGCTGCTGAAATGACCGCCAAGGCGGGTCTGATCTGGCAACACGGCGCGCTGGACTTCGCCGGCGGCACCGTGGTGCACATCAACGCCGCTGTGGCCGGTCTGGTCGGTGCCTACATGCTGGGCAAGCGCATCGGTTACGGCAAGGAATCCATGGCCCCGCACAGCCTGACCCTGACCATGGTCGGCGCCTCCTTGCTGTGGGTGGGCTGGTTCGGTTTCAACGCCGGTTCTGCCCTGGAAGCCAACGGCTTTGCCGCCCTGGCCTTCATCAACACCCTGATGGCCACCGCCGCCGCCGTGCTGGCCTGGTGCATCGGTGAATCGCTGATCAAGGGCAAGGCTTCCATGCTGGGTGCCGCCTCGGGTGCTGTGGCGGGTCTGGTGGCCATCACCCCGGCCGCCGGCAACGTGGGCATCGTGGGTGGCCTGGTGATCGGCTTCGTGGGTGGTTTTGCCGGCCTGTGGGGCGTGACCGGTCTGAAGAAGATGCTGGGTGCAGACGACTCGCTGGACGTGTTCGGCATCCACGGCGTTTGCGGCATCGTGGGCGCCCTGCTGACGGGCGTGTTCAACAGCCCCAACCTGGGCGGTCCTTCGTTGGTGTCCGACTGGACCACGGTGTCCATGGTCGCTGCCGACGCGTACAGCATCGCAGGCCAGGTCTGGATCCAGCTCAAGGGCGTGCTGATCACCATCGTGTGGTCATCGTCGACCTGACCATCGGTCTGCGTGTCACCGAAGAGCAGGAACGCGAAGGCCTGGACATCAGCTCGCACGGCGAGACCGCCTACAACCGCTGAACGAAAGCCACCCCTGGGCGTGTGCGCCCGGCCACAGCGCCAGCGCACACGCCCCGTCAGATTTGAAGAGTCTCCGATGGATGTTGAACCCGCGCCGCCGAAAGGCACGCGGGTTCTTTTTTTTGGTGAATGGATCACAGACTTTCGCCGGGGCGTGCGGCACGATCAGCGGCGTCACACACGGTATCCAGGAGTCAGCCATGCCCCAGCCACCTCGGAGCTTGCAGAAGCTTTGGCGTTTTCCAACCGCTCTGGCGGTGGCTGGTGTGCTGGTGATGGTGTCACCCCCTTCGCTTGCCTCAAGCCCAGCCAAAACCGGCGTCGGCCAGGCGCCCGCCGCCAAGCCGGTGGGCCAGGTGCGGTTCATCGACAGCAGTTCCAGCGAAAAGCCCGCCGCGCGCGAGAAGCGTCTCAAGCGTGAATGCCGTGGCCGCCCCAACGCCGGCGCCTGCCTCGGCCACGCCAGCTGAAGGGCTGGGGGCGCATTTGCAGCGCTCCGTGCAAAAAATTCAAAGGCGCATCCGGTGCCGGTCGCTACCATGGCGGCCATGCCATCTTCCCTTCCCGCTTCCCCAGACCACCTGATCGATCAGGTGCGCGCTGCCGCCGCTGCCCGCACCCCGCTGCGCATCACGGGCGGTGACACCAAAGCCTTCTATGGCGAACCCGGCGAGGGCTCGCCGCTGTCCACCACCCACTGGAGCGGCATCGTCAGCCACGAACCGAGCGAGCTGGTGGTCACGGTGCGGGCCGGTACGCCGCTGGTCGAGCTGGAAGCCGCGCTGGCCGAGGCGGGGCAGTGCCTGCCGTTCGAACCGCCTCGCCTGGGTCCAAGGTCCACCATCGGTGGCGCGGTGGCGGCCGGACTGGCCGGGCCTGCCCGCGCCACCGTGGGCGGTGTGCGTGACTTCGTGCTCGGCATGCAGTTCATCGACGGCCGGGGCCGCTGGCTGACCTTTGGTGGCCAGGTCATGAAGAATGTGGCGGGCTACGACGTGAGCCGAGCCATGGCCGGTTCCATGGGCACCTTGGGTGTGATCACCGACATCAGCCTCAAGGTGCTGCCGGTGGCCCCGGCCGAAGCCACGCTGGTGTTCGCTCTGGACCAGCAGCAGGCGCTGGAGCAGTTGCACCGCTGGGGCGGCCAGCCGCTGCCCGTCAACGCCAGCTGCTGGGTGAGAGACGAAACCGCTGCCGACGCGCCCGAGTTGTTGTTCCTGCGCCTGCGCGGCGCGGTGGCGGCGGTGGAGTCGGCCTGCGAGCGGCTGGTGCGCGAAGCCGGTGGCGCGCGCCTGCACAACGCCCAGGCCGGTCCCGACTGGGCCGCCTGCCGCGACCAGACCTTGCCGTTCTTCAGCGCGCCGTCGCCCGACGCCTGCCTGTGGCGCCTGTCGCTACCGCAGACCGCGCCGGTGCTGGCGCTGCCCTATGCCCAACTGGTGGAATGGCAGGGCGCGCAGCGCTGGCTCTGGGCGCCGGCCTCGGCAGCGGCCGACATCCGCCGCGCGGCGGCAGCGGCCAACGGCCATGCCACGCTGTTCCGCGCGGGCGCCGTAGGCGCGCCCGGCGTGCCACGCTTCGACCGCCAGTCGGCGGTCATCGACACCATCACCCAACGCCTGCGCGCCGAGTTCGACCCGGCAGGCATCTTCAACCCCGGCCGGATGGGCTGATCCACATGCAAACCCAGCTCTCCCCCGAATACCAGGCGCGTGCCGACGGCCGCGCCGCCGAGGCGATTCTGCGCAAGTGCGTGCACTGCGGTTTTTGCACCGCCACCTGCCCGACCTACCAGCTGCTCGGCGATGAGCTCGACGGCCCGCGTGGCCGCATCTACTTGATGAAGCAGGTGCTGGAAGGCGCCGAGCCGACGCGCAAGACGCAGATGCACCTGGACCGCTGCCTCACCTGCCGCAACTGCGAAACCACCTGCCCCAGCGGCGTGGACTACGGGCACCTGATCGACATCGGCCGCAAGCTGGTGGACGAAAAAGTGCCGCGCCCGGCGGGCGAACAAGCGGTGCGCTGGTTGCTGAAAGAAGGCCTGCCGTCGCCACTGTTCGGCCCCGCCATGGCGATGGGCCAGATGGTGCGCGGCCTGCTGCCCGAGACCCTGAAGAACAAGGTGCCCGCCAAGCAGGACGCCGGGCGCTGGCCCACGCAGACCCACGCTCGCAAGGTGCTGATGCTCGCGGGCTGCGTGCAGCCGGCGATGATGCCCAACATCAACTCGGCCACCGCCCGCGTGCTGGACGCCGCGGGCATCCAGACCGTGATCGCGCCCAAGGCGGGCTGCTGCGGCGCGGTGAAGTTCCACCTGAACGACCAGGACGGCGGCAAACGCGAGATGCGGGCCAACATCGACGCCTGGTGGCCACTGGTGGAGCAGGGGGTGGAAGCGATCGTCATGAACGCCTCCGGCTGCGGTGTGACGGTCAAGGAATATGGCCACATCCTGGCCGATGACCCGGTCTACGCGGCGAAGGCCGCGCGCATCAGCGCGCTGACCCAGGACCTGAGCGAGCTGTTGCCCGCGCTGGCGCCGGTGCTCAAGGCCAAGCTGGCGAAGCAACCCGACGCGAAGGCGGTGATCGGTTTTCACCCGCCCTGCACGCTGCAACACGGGCAGCAACTCAAGGGTGGGGTGGAGCAGCACCTGGCCGCGCTGGGCTTCACCGTGCAGGTGGCCCGGAACGAAGCGCATCTGTGCTGTGGTTCGGCGGGCACCTATTCGGTGCTCAATCCCGAGCTGTCGTACCAGTTGCGCGACCGCAAGCTCGGCCACCTGAGCGAGCTCAAGCCCGACGTCATCACCAGCGCCAACATCGGCTGCATCACCCACCTGCAAAGCGGCACCAAGACGCCCGTCCGGCACTGGGTTGAAGTGCTTGACGACGCTTTGGGATGACTCACCCCCGCCGCGCTGCGCGCGACCCCCTCAAGGGGGCAACGCGAGCATCGGTGAGGCGCTGGTGCGCACGCTGGGGGTGCCGGTGCCCGGGCCGGTGGTGGGCATGGCGCTGCTGCTGCTCGCGCTGGTGCTGCGGCCCGCGCTGTTGGGCGCCATCAAGCCCACCGCGCAGACGCTGCTGCAACACCTCTCGCTGTTGTTTGTGCCGGCGGGCGTTGGCGTCATGCTGCACCTGCAGCGCCTGGGCGACGAGGCGCTCGCCATTGGCGTGGCGCTGGTGCTCAGCACCCTGGTCGTGGCCTGGCTGATGAAGCGCCAGGCGCCACCCGCTGATCAGGACGGGCCATGAACGAAGGCCTGCCTCTGGTGAACGCGGTCTCGGGCGCGGCGGTCGACCGCCTGTCCGATGTCTGGGTCTACCTTTCGGCCTCGCCGCTGCTGGGGCTCACCGTCACGCTGCTGGTGTACCACGCGGCCTTCGTGGCCTACCGCCGCAGCGGCTTCCATCCGCTGGCCAACCCGGTGGCACTGTCGGTGATCGTGCTGGGCGCGCTGCTCTGGGCCAGCAACACGCCCTATGCGGTTTATTTCGAAGGCGCTCAGTTCGTGCATTTCTTGCTCGGGCCGGCCACCGTGGCGCTGGCGGTGCCGCTGTTCGAACAACTCGCGCGCCTCAAGCGGCTCTGGTTTCCCATGGCCGCTGCGCTGGTGGTCGGCACGCTGAGCGCCACCGTCACCGCCATTGGGGTCGGCTGGGCGCTCGGCGCGAGCCAGGCCACCATCGCGTCGCTCGCACCCAAGTCGGTCACGGCGCCGGTGGCCATGGGCATTGCCGAGAAGATCGGTGGCCTGCCCACGCTGACCGCGGTGCTGGTGGTGTGCACCGGCATCCTCGGCGCGGCAAGTGCGCGTTACGTGCTGGACGCGCTGCGCATCCACGACCCCAGCGTGCGCGGATTCGCCCTGGGCACGGCGGCGCACGGCATCGGCACCGCGCGGGCTTTTCTGGTGAGCGAAGAAATGGGCGCTTTCGCCGGCTTGGCCATGGGCCTCACCGCCTTGTTCAGCGCGGTGGCGCTGCCGCTGGTGGCGGGCTGGTTGGACAGCTTCTCCGGCGCGTCTTGTGGCGCGTAGCGTTTGATCACCCGGCCGTCTTTCCCGACCAGGAACTTGGTGAAATTCCACTTGATGGCCTTGCTGCCCAGCAGACCAGGCGCCTCGGCCGCCAGCCACTGGTACAGCGGGTGTGCGGCCGGGCCGTTGACATCGATCTTGCTCATCATGGGGAAGCTGACGCCGAAATTGCGCTGGCAAAAGCCCGCTATTTCTTCGTTACTGCCCGGGTCCTGGCTGCCAAACTGGTTGCACGGGAATCCCAGCACCACCAGACCACGTGCGCCATAGGTCTGGTGCAGTTTCTCCAGGCCGCCGAACTGCGGTGTGAAGCCGCAGGCGCTGGCGGTGTTGACGATCAGCAGGGGCTGCCCCCGGTACTGCTCCAGCGGCACCGGATGGCCGTCGATGGAAAGGGCTTCGAAGTCGTACAGGCTGGTGCTCATGGTGGGCTTGTGTGGTAGCGGTGAGGGGTGGGGCAGAGTGTGGCAGGCGACCCGGCGGTGCACACAGGTGAGCAATATGCCGCACACCGGTGCATGGCGTGCAGGTGCCGTCAGGCAACCCGGTCGCTAAAGCAGGCATACTGTTTTTGGAGATAAGTCGTTCGTATTCATAAGCATTTGGGGCTGTGGCATGGGTGGTGCATTCACATTGGCGCTGGTGGGCTTTGCTGAAAACGAGTCGGCGACGTTCGAGTCGTTTTTCCGGCTGGCGGCGCGCCGTCCACCCGCCTACCAGGTGCAGGACGAGGTGATGGACGCACAGATCCTGCTGGTGAACGCCGACAACATGCAGGCGCTGCACCTGGTTCAATACGCCGAGCTGCCGGGCAAGGTGCTGCTGGTGGGCAACAGCGACGGCGGCACCGGCTGGCCGCTGCAGCGCAAGCCGGTCAAGCTGGTGTCGGTGCTCGCCGCACTCGATGAGCTGGTGGGTATGGCGGCCAAACCGGCGGCGCCGACCCAGCCGTCCACCGTTCGCTCGGGTGTGGTGGTCCACCAGCCGGTGGCGTCCCGCAAGGGGGCCGATCGCGGTTTTGCGGCCACCGAACCCCTGCAAAGCAGCCAGATGCCCATGTTGCCCATCGCGCCCAAG
>JALOSH010000341.1 GCA_025458545.1 Hydrogenophaga sp. | reverse complement strand
CCAGCGCCGCTGGGTGAAAGACTTCTTTGTGCGAGAAGTGCAACCGCTGCTGATGCCGGTGGGCCTGGACCCGGCGCACCCGTTCCCGCAGGTGGCCAATAAATCGCTGAATTTCATCGTGCGACTCAAGGGCAAGGACGCTTTCGGCCGCGAGAACGAGATCGCCATCGTCAAGGTGCCGCGCATCCTGCCGCGCTTCGTCCGCATGCCGCCCATCAAAGGCTCCAAGCAGACCCACTTCGTCTCCATCTCCAGCCTGATCCGCTCGCACCTGGTCGATCTGTTTCCCGGTCGGCAGGTGACCGAGTTTTCGCAGTTCCGCGTGACCCGCCATTCGGACCTGGCGGTGGACGAAGAAGAGGTGAAAAACCTGCGCACCGCCTTGCGCAAAGGTTTGCAGCAGCGCCACTACGGCGAGGCGCTGCGGCTCGAAGTGTCGGCCGGGTGCTCCGAGTACCTGTCGAACTTTCTGCTCGCGCAGTTCGAGCTGCCGCCCCAGGCGCTCTACCGCGTGCCCGGCCCGGTCAACCTGGTGCGGCTGAACCAGCTGATCGACCAGGTGGACGCGCCCGCGCTGCGCTTTGAGCGCTACAACGCCGGCTGGCCGGTGCAACTGGTACCCGGGCAGTCGTACTTTGACCAACTGGTGCAGGGCGACGTGCTGATCCACCAGCCCTACGAGAGTTTCGATGCGGTGCTGGCCTTTCTGCGTGAAGCGGTGGAAGACCCCAACGTGCTGGCGATCAAGCAGACGATCTACCGTACCGGCGCCAAGTCCGAACTGATGGACCTGCTGCGCGAGGGGGTGCGCCGCGGCAAAGAGGTGACGGCGGTGGTGGAGCTCAAGGCCCGCTTTGACGAGGAGGCCAACATCAACTACGCCGAGCGGCTGGAATCGGTGGGCGCGCAGGTGGTGTACGGCGTGGTGGGCCTCAAGACGCACGCCAAGATGCTGTTGGTGACGCGCCGCGAAGGCAAACAACTCAAGCGCTACGCGCACCTCTCCACCGGCAACTACAACCCCGGCACCGCCCGGCTCTACACCGACCTCAGCTACCTCACCGCCGACGACGCGCTCACCGCCGACCTGGAACAGATTTTCCTGCACCTGGCCAGCCAGAACCGCCTGCCCAAGCTGAACAAGGCGCTGATCGCGCCGTTTCACATGCACCGGGTGATGCTGGAAAAGGTGGAGGCGGCGGCCGCCGCCGCCAAGGCTGGCCAGCCCGCGCGCATCACCCTCAAGATGAACGCGCTGACCGACGAGCCGCTGGCCCGCGCGCTGGCGCAGGCTTCGCAGTGCGGCGTTCAGATCGACCTGATCATTCGCGGGGCCTGCATCCTGCCCGCGCAGCTGCCAGGCGTGACCGACAACCTGCGGGTGCGCTCGGTGATCGGGCGCCTTCTGGAGCATTCGCGGGTGTTCCACTTCAGCATCAACGGGGTGGAAGAGCTGTGGCTCTCCAGCGCCGACTGGATGAACCGCAACATGCTGCGCCGGGTGGAACTCGCCTGGCCGGTGACCGATCCCGCGCTGCGCGTCCGCATCATCGACGAATGCCTGCTGGCTTACCTGCACGACAGCAAGGACGCCTGGCTGCTGCAGCCCGACGGCCGCTACCTGCCCACGGCAGCGACCGGCAGCGGCAAAACCCGCAGCGTGCAGCACTCGGCCCAGAACAGCCTGATGGCGCGCTACGGCACCCGCGGCTGACACACCGGAAAGGGCAGACATGGACCTCATCCTCTGGCGCCACGCCGAAGCGGTGGAGCACCCCGACCTGGACCACGGCCGACCGGGCGACGAGCAAGATCTCGCGCGCCGACTCACACCACGCGGCGAGAAGCAGGCCACTCGCATGGCCGCCTGGCTCGATCGCCAGTTGCCCAACGGCGCGCGCGTGCTGTCCAGCCCGGCGCAACGCTGCGAACAGACCGTGCTGGCGCTGGGCCGCAAGTTCAAGCTGCGCGACGAGATCGCACCCGAAGCCGAGCCCCAGGCCTTGCTGGAGCTGGTGCAGTGGCCTGACAGCAAGGCGCCGGTGGTGGTGGTGGGGCACCAGCCCACGCTGGGCCGGGTGATTGCCCGGCTGCTCGACCTCAGCGAAGAAGACTGCACCATGAAAAAGGGCTCGCTCTGGTGGCTGCGCCACCGCGAGCGCAACGGCGTCTGGCAGACGGTGATCGTCACGGTGCAAACGCCCGAACTGCTCTGATCGCCGGGCAGCCCCCACTGCCTGGGCACAACGCCTTCCTGCAGCGCCGCCGCGCGGCGTGGTCACTGGACGCTCCAGCTGGGCCGGATCAGCGGATGTCTGCGCTCAGCCGCCAGGGCGTCTTTTGCCAGGCCAGCACCTCTTCGCCCAGCAACCAGGCCGACTGCGGGAAGCGCTTGGCCCAGCCGTCCAGGGTGTCGAGCTTGAACGCGCCGTTCCGGTAGCTCAGCCGGATCGACTGGTGCTCCGGCATCTGGCGCGCATGGCACAGCAGCACCGCCAGGCGCAGACACAGCAGCTGTTTGGCGAACAGTTCGTCGGCCAGCGCGGCCTCCATCTTGCGCAGCTTGCCGCGCTGGCCCAGCACCAGCTGGCTCATGCGGTGCAGTTCCGGGAACGAAAAACCCGGGGCGTCCACGTGGTCGAGGATGTAGGCACCGTGGTGGTACGAGCGATCGTGCGAGATGTGGGTGCCGATTTCATGCAGCTGAGCGGCCCAGGCCAGCTTTTGAGAATAGCGCCCGTTGGCCGCGCTGTCCGCTGCGATCTGGGCAAACAGCCCGGTCGCCACGGTGCTCACCCGCCGGGCCTGCTCGGTGTCCACTGAAAAGCGCTCGGCCAGCCAGCCCACGGTGCGCCCGCGCACATCGGTGTCGTTGGTCTGGCGGTCGATCAGGTCGTACAGGGCGCCCTGTCGCAAGGCGCCCTGAGCGGGCGTCATCTGCTCGATGCCGAACAGGTCGAAGATGGCGCGCAACACCGCCAGACCACCGCACAGCACCGGGCGCCGGTCGTCCTTCAGGCCCTCCAGCCGCAGCGCGTCCACCGAACCGGCTTTCACCAAGCGGTCTTGCAGCCAGTCCAGCCCCGGCCGTGTCACTGGACCCTCGGGCCAGCCGTTGGCGCTCAGGATGTCGGCCACCGCACCCACCGTGCCCGAGGAGCCGTAG
>JALOSH010000340.1 GCA_025458545.1 Hydrogenophaga sp. | reverse complement strand
GAACTCGCGCGACCCTGATCGGGTGGTTCAGGTCTACACCGAAGACACGCGCTGGCGCAACCGCGCGGAGTTTCCGGTGGGCCGGGCCGAGGTGCATGCTTTCCTGGTGCGCAAGTGGGCCAGGGAGCTGGACTACCGGCTCATCAAGGAGCTGTGGGCCTTCACCGACAACCGCATCGCGGTGCGTTTCGTTTACGAATGGCACGACGATTCGGGGCAGTGGTTCCGCTCGCACGGCAACGAGAACTGGCAGTTCAACGCGCTGGGCTACATGGAAGCGCGCCACGCCAGCATCAACGACCGACCGATCTCGGAGAGCGAGCGGCTGTTCCACTGGCCGCTGGGCCGCCGCCCCGACGACCACCCCGGGCTGAGCGCACTCGGGCTCTAGCGTTCGGTGAAAAGCAGGCCTGGTACTCGACGGAGTGCATGACCGCACCCACGCCCTTGCCCCGTTCCACCCCATCAGCGTCGCAGCGTCGTCTACGCGCTCACAAGGCCCCACTCTCGGCTGGAGCATGGTGATGCACTGGCGCCTGGTTCTGTCTGGGTGATCTGGCGCTTGCGGGGTTTTCCCACGCCGGCCTGCTCATGGGTGGTGTGAACCTTGAGGCGCTGTGGCTGGATTCCCAGGCTTTTTCGCGTGACGCGAGCACCGTCGCTGCGTGGGGTTTCCCTATGGTGGAGATCCGCTGTTGCTGTGAACATGTTGAAGCGCGTCACCCAACCCTCAAAACCCATTGAACATGACACTCTTCGCTCGTACACCGATGGCACTGCTGTGCTCTTCTTGGCTGCTTCTGGCCGGTTGCGCCACTGGCCCAGTGGCTCCGCCCGAGGTGGCCCCCGTGGCGCAAGCCTGTCCAGCTGGGGTGCCGGAGGGCGCGCGCTGCCTCCGCGGGCAAGACTCGGCTTCGTCGCACTACCTCATCGTCATGCCTGCCCGATGGAGCGGTGTGCTGGTGGTGCATGCGCACGGTGGGCCGACCTTGGGAGAGCCCAAAGCCACCCGCGCCGACGAAGACATCAAGCGCTGGGCCATCACCGTGAAAGAGGGACATGCCTGGGCGGGCTCCGTGTTTCGCCAGGGTGGCTTTGCCGTCACCACTGCCGCTGAAGACACCGAGCGGGTCCGTCGCATTTTTGTCAATCATGTGGCCAAGCCGCGCGTCACACTGCTGCACGGGCAGTCATGGGGCGGCATGGTGGCGACCCGTGCTGCCGAGATGTACCCCAAGTCGTGGAACGGGGTGCTGCTGACCAGTGGCGTGGTGGCAGGTCCGGCCACCTACGACTTCCGGCTGGATTTGCGAGCCATCTACCAACACCTGTGCAACAACCTGCCGCGGCCCGACGAGCCGCCCTATTCCCTGGCCATCGGCCTGCCAGCAGACAGCAAACTGACGAATGCCGAGGTGGCCGCCCGCGCCGACGAATGCCTGGGCGTGCGCAAGCCAGCTGCCCAGCGCACGCCACAACAGGCGCAAAAGCTCAAGACCATTGTGGACGTTCTGAAAATTCCTGAAAGCTCGGTGGTGGGCCACCTGAACTGGGGCACGTTCACGCTGCGCGATGTGGTGACCAAGAACGGCGGCGCAAGCCCCTTTGGCAACGCGGGGGTGCGCTACGTGGGTTCAGCCGACGATGCCGCGCTGAACGCGGCTGTGCCGCGCTTCCAGGCTGCCCCTGCGGCGGTGGCCCGGTTTGCGGCCGATGTGGACCACGCCGGTCGTTTCGCTGTGCCAGTGATCAGCGCGCATGGCATCAACGATGCCACCGTGTTTGTAGAAGGCAGCGACACCTTGCGACAGCGCATGGTGGCCGCTGGCAACGGCGAGCGGCTGGTGCAGAACTTTGTGGACTCGGCCGAGCACAGCTATTGGGGAGACGCTTACTACCCACCCCTTTTCACTGCGCTGCTGAACTGGGTAGAAAAGGGCCAGAAGCCCACGCCAGCCAGCATTGCCAGCAGCTGTCTCCAGCAAACAGGTGTCACCGCCAAAGACTGTCGTTTTTTGCCCGACTACGTGAACAAGCCACTGGCTTCTCGCATTTACCCGCGCTGAGCGCCTGCTCCGTTCCCTGCTCCGTTCCCTGCTCTGGCTCCGCTAGGCTGGCGATGCCGGTTTGCCGGTCGCCAGTCGCCGCCTGCGGGTGACTACGGCGTGGTCGGACTCAGCCGCCCCATCTTCCCGCTCTGGAAGTCGGCAAACGCCTGCTGGATTTCTTGCGGCGTGTTCATCACGAACGGGCCGTAGCCCACCACCGGTTCGTCGATCGGTTCGCCGCTCAGCCACAGCAGCGTGGTGTCGGCCAGGGCGGTGAGCTGCACGCCTTCGCCCGCACGCTCGTAGACGATCATTTCTGCGTCGCCCGCTTCCTGGCCGTCAGCGGTTTTCACGCGGCCCTGGTAGACCAGCGGCACGGTGGTGTGGCCCGCGGGCGCGGGCAGGGTGACGGTGTGGCCGGCCTTGAGCTGCACGTCCCAGACCTGCATGGGCGTGAAGGTTTTGGCCGGGCCGGTGGCGCCCTGGAACGTACCGGCGAGCAGCCGCACCGTGCCCGCGCCATCGGGCAGCGCCACGGTGGGCGTCTGCGCGGCGGTGATGCCCTGGTAGCCGGGCGGCGCCATCTTGTCGCGCGCGGGCAGGTTCACCCACAGCTGCACCATGCGGAACGGCCCGCCGCTGCGGGCGTAGGCCTCGCTGTGAAATTCCTCGTGCACGATGCCCGAGGCGGCCGTCATCCACTGCACGTCGCCCGGACCGATGGTGCCGCCCGCGCCAGTGGAGTCGCGGTGCGAGACCTCGCCGTCGTAGACGATGGTCACGGTCTCGAAACCCCGGTGCGGGTGCGCGCCGACACCGCGCCGTTTCGTGGTCGGGTCGAACACCACCGGGCCGCCGTAGTCGAGCATGAGAAACGGCGAGAACGCGGCGGGGTCGTCGTTGTACGAGAACAGCGTGCGCACCGGAAAGCCGTCGCCAACCCAATGGCCTTGTGTGTTGCGCTGGATGAATGACACGGATTTCATCGTGGGGTCTCCTGTGGGCAGCCACTTACCCCAGCGCAAGCAGGGCAGTTGCCCAGCACACGCCGAAGATCCGGCTTTGCCGGTCCAAGGGCGTGGTCCCCCTGGGGGGAAGCCGCGCAGCGGCGCAGGGGGGACAATATCCAGATGCGAATTTCCGACCTGCGCGAGCGCCTGCAGGCGCTCGGCGCCCTGCCCAAACACGAACACCGCGTGCTCCGCCTGTGGAGCAACGCCTTGCCACAAACCACGGGCAAGCGGCAGATCGAACACTTCCTGCCCGCCACGCTGCGCGCCGAACTGCCCGCCATCGAGGCCGAGCTGGCCGGGCTCGCGCGGCTCGAATCGCAGCACCCCGGTGAAGACGGTTCGGCCCGGCTGCTGGTGAAGCTGCCCGACGGCCAGATGGTGGAAACCGTGCTGCTGCCGCGCGACGGCGTTTGTGTGTCGACGCAGATTGGCTGCGCGGTCGGCTGCGTGTTCTGCATGACCGGCACCACCGGGCTGATTCGCCAGGTGGGCAGCGCCGAAATCGTGGCGCAGGTGGCGCTGGCGCGCAGCCTGCGGCCGGTGAAAAAGGTGGTGTTCATGGGCATGGGCGAGCCCGCGCACAACTTGGACAACGTGATGGAAGCCATCGAGCTGCTGGGCACGGCAGGCAACATCGGCCACAAGAACCTGGTGTTCTCCACCGTGGGCGATCCGCGCGTGTTCGAGACCCTGCCGCGCGGCCCGGTCAAGCCCGCGCTGGCGCTGTCGCTGCACACCACCAAAGCCGAGCTGCGCGAACGCCTGCTGCCGCGCGCGCCGCGTTTGTCGCCCGAAGAACTGGTGCAAGCCGGTGAGGCCTACGCCCGCGCCACCGACTACCCCATTCAATACCAGTGGACGTTGCTCGACGGCATCAACGACACCGACGACGAACTGGACGGCATCGTGCGCCTGCTCAGTGGCAAGTACGCGATCCTCAACATGATCCCGTTCAACGCGGTGGACGGCATGCCCTTCACCCGTCCGAGCTGGGAAAAAGCCGCAGCCATCGCCCGCCATCTGCACCGGCGCGGCATCCTCACCAAACTGCGCCAGTCCGCCGGGCAGGACGTGGAAGGTGGGTGCGGGCAGCTGCGGGCGCGGGCGGAAAAGCCTGCG
>JALOSH010000339.1 GCA_025458545.1 Hydrogenophaga sp. | reverse complement strand
CTCTCTGCTCACCGAAAAGCGCGGTTCTGCACCGCCTTATCGCCCTTTAGTTTTGGGGGCCGGCTTTCACAATCTGACTCAACCCCGCACGAGTCAGATCCATGTCGTCCTCCTCCACCCAAGACAAGAACCTGCCCGCCACCGCGCAGCGGCTGAGAAAGGCGCGTGAAGAGGGCAACATCGCGCGCTCCAAGGATGTCGGCAACCTGGCGGTGCTGGGTGGCGGTGCGGCGGTGCTCATGGCCTTGATGCCCTTGGGATTTGAGCGGCTCCTGACCGGCTTTCGCCTGCAGCTCCGCTTTGATCACCAGACACTGGCCCATCCCACGTTGCTGGTCGAGCGCCTGTACACGGCGGTGGGTGAATGGCTGCTGCTGGCGCTGCCGCTGGGCCTGCTGGTGCTGGCGGTTGCGCTGATCACCACCTTCGCCTCCGGCGCCTGGACGCTCAGCAGCAAACCGGTGGTGCCCGACCTGACCCGCCTCAGCCCGATCAGCGGCATGGGACGCCTGTTCAGCAAGCAGCAGCTGGTGGAAACGCTCAAGCTGGTGCTGATGACCGGCATCGTCGGTGTGATCGGTTGGTATTTTCTGTCGTCCCACATGCAGGCCTTTGCCTCGCTGCTCATGCTGCCACTGGAGGGCGGTCTGGGGCAACTCGGCCAGTGGATGATGATGGGTGTGGGGCTGCTGCTGGTGGTGATCACGCTGTTCGCAGTGCTCGACTTTCCGATCCAGAAAGTGCTGTACGCGCAGCAGCTGAAGATGTCGCTGGAAGAGGTCCGGCGCGAGCACAAGGAAAACGAAGGCGACCCCTACATCAAGGGTCGGCGCCGCCAGCGCCAGCGCGAGCTGGCCCAGCGCAACAGCATCGCCGCTGTGCCACGCGCCGATCTGGTGGTCATGAACCCGACCCACTACGCGGTGGCGATCCAGTACGACGACGCCAGCATGGGCGCCCCGCGCGTGATCGCCAAGGGGGCCGACCTGATCGCCATGAAGATCCGCGACGTCGCGCGCGAGCACCAGGTGCCGGTGCTGCAGTCGCCCATGCTGGCGCGTGCGCTGTACGCCCACACCGAGATCGACGGCGAGATTCCCTCGGCCCTGTACACCGCCGTGGCGCAGGTGCTGGCCTACGTGTACCAGCTCAAGGCGGCACTGGCCGGGCGCGGTGCCATGCCCGGTGACATGCCGGTGCCCCAGGTGCCGCCCGAGCTCGATCCGCACTGGAAAAACAGCGGGAGCACCACCCCATGAACGCGCAATTCCGAAACCTGCAGCAATGGGCGGGCCGCTACGCCCCCTGGGCTGGTGGCATGGCCGCCCCGCTGCTGGTCATCATGATCCTGTCCATGATGGTGCTGCCGCTGGCACCCTGGGCGCTCGACACCTTCTTCACCCTCAACATCGCGATTGCGCTGGTGGTGATGATGGTGGCTTCCTACATGAAGCGGCCGCTGGACTTCTCGGTCTTGCCCACCGTGCTGCTGCTGACCACGCTGCTGCGCCTGTCGCTCAACGTGGCCTCCACCCGCGTGGTGCTGATGGAAGGCCACACCGGCCCGGGCGCAGCGGGCGCCGTGATCGAGGCTTTCGGACACTTCCTGATCGGTGGCAACTTCGCAGTGGGCCTGATCGTGTTTGCCATCCTGGTGGTCATCAACTTCGTGGTGATCACCAAGGGCGCCGAGCGCATCGCCGAGGTGTCGGCCCGCTTCACCCTGGACGCCATGCCCGGCAAACAGATGGCGATCGATGCCGACCTCAACGCCGGTCTGATCGACGAGAAAGAAGCCAAGCGCCGCCGTGCCGAGGTGGGCGATGAAGCCGAGTTCTTCGGTTCCATGGACGGCGCTTCCAAGTTCGTGCGCGGTGACGCCATCGCAGGCATCCTGATCCTGTTCATCACCATCATCGGTGGCTTTTCCATCGGCATGCTGCAGCACGGCCTGTCGGCCGGGCAGGCGGCCGACAGCTACATCTTGCTGGCGGTCGGTGATGCCCTGGTGGCGCAGATCCCCGGCCTGCTGATCTCGGTGGCCGCGGCCATGGTGGTCTCGCGCGTGGGCAAGGATGAAGACCTGGGCGCGCAGGTGGTGGAGCAGATGTTCATCTCCAGCAAGGTCATGGGCATCACCGCCGGTGTGCTGGGCCTGTTGGGTGTCATTCCGGGCATGCCGCACACGGTGTTCCTGGTGTTTGCGGCGATCTTCGGCGCCCTGGCCTGGTGGCGATACCAGGAAGAGCGCCGCCCGGCACCGACACCCGAGGCGCCCGCCCCCACCACCGACGGCGAAGCCACCTGGGACGACCTGCAACCGGTCGATCTGCTCGGCCTGGAACTGGGCTACCGTCTGATCGCCATGGTCGACAAGGCACGCCAGGGCGATCTGCTCGCCCGCATCAAGGGCGTGCGCAAGAAGTTTGCCCAGGAGGTGGGTTTCCTGCCGCCGGCGGTGCATGTGCGCGACAACCTGGAGCTGCGCCCCAGCGGCTACCGCATCACGCTGCGCGGCGTGGTGGTGGGCGAGGGCGAGGTGTTTCCCGGCATGTACCTCGCCATCGACCCGGGCGGCATCGGCACACCGCTGATCGGCACCCCCACCACCGACCCGGCCTTTGGCCTGCCCGCGCACTGGATCGAAGACCGGCAACGGGAGAACGCGCAAATGGCGGGCTTTACCGTGGTTGATTCCGAGACCGTGCTGGCCACCCATCTTTCACACTTGATGCAAGTCCAGGCCGCCAAGTTGCTGAGCCGGACGGAGACCCAGGACCTGGTTGAACACGTCACCCGCCTGGCCCCGAAACTGATCGAAGAAGTCGTGCCCAAGATGATTTCCATCGCCGCGTTCCAGAAAGTGCTGCAGCTGCTGCTGGAAGAAGCGGTGAATGTGCGCGACATCCGCACCATCATCGAAGCGATTGCCGAACACGCCACCGCCACCACCGACCCGGCCGAACTGGCCCGCCGTGTGCGCACCGCGCTGGCCCCAGCCATCGTGCAGCAGATTTACGGCCCGGTGAAAGAGCTGGAAGTGATCGCCATCGAACCCGGCCTGGAGCGCCTGCTGATGCAAGCCCTGACCGGTGCCAACGGCACCGCGCTGGACCCCGGCGTGGCCGAAATGCTCAGCAAGTCCGCCACCGACATCGCCAACCAGCAGGAAGAAAAAGGC
>JALOSH010000338.1 GCA_025458545.1 Hydrogenophaga sp. | reverse complement strand
GGAGCGGGTGCTGCGGCAGCGTCGGCAGGAGCCGCGGTGGCGGTGGCAGCGGCCGGTTCGGTGGCGGTCTGCGCCACGGCGTTCAGGCCGCCAAAGGCCAGGCCAGCGCCCAGCAACAGGGTTGCGAGAAGTTTTTTCATGTTCGTGCTCTTGTCAATGAGGGTCTTGGATCAGAGCGCTTCTTTACCGGTCTCGCCGGTGCGGATGCGAACCACCTGTTCGAGGGAGGTGACGAAAATCTTGCCGTCGCCGATCTTGCCGGTGCGGGCGGCGCCTTCGATGGCTTCGATCACGCGATCGACCAGGCTGTCATCGACAGCGGCTTCGATCTTCACTTTGGGCAGGAAGTCGACCACGTATTCCGCGCCGCGGTACAGCTCGGTGTGGCCCTTCTGGCGGCCGAAGCCTTTGACTTCGGTGACGGTGATGCCTTGCACGCCCATGCCAGACAGCGCTTCACGCACCTCGTCCAGCTTGAACGGCTTGATGATGGCGGAGACCATTTTCATGCTGTGTTACCTCTTCTAGATCGGAAAGTGGCCAGACCAGGGGCCCACCACCAGGGGGTTGAATCAATCGCTTACAGACCCAAGCAGGGAACGTGCCAAACCTGCGAACAGCGCACGGTGCGACGGCCCGCCCTGTGGCGGAAACCCTGCGCATCCCCCATCGGTGGGCAGGCGCCGACCGGCGGCTGTGCCATCATCGACCGAGGTTGCGCATCGGGAAAAGCCACTGTGGGCGGAAATGCACCAATTGGGTGCAAAGCAGCGCTGATGAGGCGTCTCGCTTTCTGTCGGGCACGCGCACCAAAACAGGGAGAAGTGGACATGGGTCTGTCGTTGGTGCACAGCCGCGCGCTGTTGGGCCTGGAAGCGCGTCCGGTCCAGGTGGAGGTGCACCTGGCCAACGGCCTGCCCAGCTTCACGCTGGTGGGGCTGGCCGACACCGAGGTGAAAGAGGCCCGCGAGCGGGTGCGTTCGGCCATCGCCAATGCCGGGCTGGAGTTCCCCAGCAACAAGCGCATCACCGTCAACCTGGCCCCGGCCGACCTGCCCAAGGACTCCGGCCGTTTCGATCTGCCGATCGCGCTAGGCATCCTGGCCGCCAGCGGCCAGATCGCAGCCGAACGCCTCAAGGGTTGGGAATTCGCGGGCGAGCTTTCGCTGGGCGGCGAGTTGCGCCCGGTGCGCGGCGCGCTGGCCATGAGCCTGGCGCTGCACCGCGATGCAGGCGATGCCGTGGCGTGGTCCAAATTGGTGCTGCCACCCGGCAGCGCCGAAGAAGCGGCGCTGGTGCCGCAGGCCCAGGTCTACCGCGCGCGGCACTTGCTCGACGTGGTGGCCCACTTCCTCCCCGAAGCCGCCGCCGCAGCGGGCGAACCCCCCACCGATGACGGCGGCTGGGTGCGGCTGGCGCCGACGCAGCTCGGTCAGACACCGGTTTACGCCGATCTGGCCGACGTGAAAGGCCAGGCCGCCGCCAAGCGCGCGCTCGAAATCGCCGCCGCCGGTGGGCACAGCCTGCTCATGGTCGGCCCACCCGGCTCGGGCAAAAGCATGTTGGCACAGCGCTTTGCCGGCCTGTTGCCCCCGATGGACACGACAGAAGCGCTGGAATCGGCCGCCGTGGCCTCGCTGGCCGGACGCTTCAGCCTGGAGCGCTGGGGCCAGCGCCCGACCTGCGCGCCGCACCACACCGCCAGCGCGGTCGCGCTGGTGGGCGGCGGTTCACCGCCGAGGCCCGGCGAGATTTCACTCGCTCACCATGGGGTGCTGTTTCTCGACGAATTGCCGGAGTTCCCCAGGGCTGCTTTGGAAGCCCTGCGCGAACCGCTGGAAAGCGGCCACATCCGCATCTCGCGCGCGGCCATGCAGAGCGAGTTCCCGGCGCGCTTCCAGCTCATCGCCGCCATGAACCCCTGCCCCTGCGGATTTCTGGGCCACCCCACGCGGTCCTGCCGCGACACGCCCGACCAGATCGCGCGCTACCAGAGCAAGCTCAGCGGCCCGCTGCTGGACCGCATCGACCTGCACGTGGAAGTGCCCGCGCTGCCGCCCGACGACCTGTTGCACGGCGTGGCCGGCGAGCCGACCGACGCGGTGCGGGCGCGCGTGGTGCGGGCGCGCGAACGGGCGCAGGCGCGCCAGGGCTGCGCCAACCAGACGCTCGCCGGGCAGGCACTCGACCAGCAAGTGCAGGCCGACCCAGCGGCGCTGAAATTCCTCAACACCGCCGCCGCCCGCCTGGGCTGGAGCGCGCGCAGCACGCACCGCGCGCTGCGCGTGGCCCGTACCATCGCCGATCTGTCGGGTGCGGCCGCGGTGGGCGTGGGGCATGTGGCCGAAGCGGTGCAGTACCGGCGGGTTCTGCGAACCGGAAGCTGAGTGCGGCACTTGACCACCATCGCCTCTCCCAAGACCATCGCTTGAAAGTCGTTCATGAGCCAAGCGGATTCTCAAACGCCGTGCGAACCACCCGGAGCCGTTGAAAGGGTCAGCGGCCCCGGTGGTCTGCCCGTGCTGACCGTCCACAACCGCCACGCCACCGCTCGCATCGCGCTGCACGGCGGGCAGGTGCTGTCGTTCTGCCCGAAAGGCGGTGCCGATTTGCTGTTCCTCAGTGATCTGGCGGTGTTCCAGCCGGGCAAGGCCATCCGCGGCGGCGTGCCGGTGTGCTGGCCGTGGTTCGGTGCCGATCCTTTGGGCTTGGGGCGTCCGGCCCATGGCCTGGCGCGCACCCGGGCGTGGCATCTGCAGCGCTCGGCCACGCTGCCCGGGGGCGAGACATTGGTCGAACTGGGACTGACCGACTCGGCCGACACGCGGGCCCTGTGGCCTCACGCTTTTGATCTGACGTTGGAGATCACCGTGGGCGCCACACTGTCGCTGGTGCTGACCACACGCAACACGGGGAACTCGCCGTTTCAGATCACGCAGGCGCTGCACAGTTACTTCGCGGTGGGCGACATCGCCCGCACCACCGTGGTGGGGCTGGACGGCTGCCACTACATCGACAAGGCCTACACCGACGCGCCAGCCTCGCTGGCGGTGGTGGACGGCGCGCTGCAACGCCGCATAGCCCTCCAAGTGCAGGGCAGCCGCACCGCCGTGGTGTGGAACCCGTGGGCGGCCATCGCGGCAGGCATGGCCGATCTGGACGACGACGGGTACCAGCGTTTTGTGTGTGTTGAAACCGCCAACGCGGCGGACGAAGTGATCACCGTCCCACCCGGTGGTGAACACCGCCTGGCGGTCGAGATCGCGGTCACGCCTCACTGATTCGTGCGGTTGCGGTTGGCCTCTTCCATCTCGCGAAAACGCACACACACCGGGTCGCCCGCCAGCGCCGGGTTGCCACAGGCGCGGATGCGGCACACGTCGCGCGCGATGAAGTTGCCGCTGCTTGCGCAGCGTTGGTCG